>JBFWQN010000588.1:0-3417 GCA_050249405.1 Hyphomicrobiaceae bacterium
CAGCATGTTCTCCACCATGATCCGTGCGATGCTCGGCCCGTCGATGGTATTGAGGTAGATGCACAGGTGGCGTCCGCCGACGACGTAGGCGCCAAGCTCGAGATTGCTGTCGGGCAGCGTGACGACGAGCGGTCGGGCCGTGATATCGGTCATGGCTGGGCCCGGCGCTCCGGATGCGGCACGAAACGCAGATCGCCGAGCCTGACCGCGGCCAGGTCCTGGATGAAGAGGCGCTCGAGCACGATGCGGCCGATGACGCGGCTGCCCGCGATGTCGATGAAGGTGACGATCAGGTCGTCACCCTTGCGATGGCTCGACACCGACAACGTGTCGCTCGGCACGTGCAGGCGTGACCCGTGGCTCTCGTCAGTCATCGGTGACGCCCTCGCTCGGGTTGGGTTTGGCCTTGCGGGGGCGCCGGGTTGCGGTGGCGCCGTTGACCAGCTGGCGCACGCTCATGCCGAGCTCGTCGGCAGTACGCTCGAGCGCCTTTCTGGCTTCGGTCGCAGCCTCCTCGCGGCGCGTCCTGATCAATTGCTCGAGGTCATCGCGCATTTGCACGAGATCGGCGAGAGGCAGCGTGTCGGCTTCCTTGGGCAGCATGGCCGTCCTCTAGGTGTGATCGTGGTCGCTGGCCGATGCACCTTCGGTGTCGGCGGCCTCGGCGATCTGCTCCTCGATCTCGACCAGCGCGTTCTCGATGTTGTCGAACTGCTCGTCGATCTCGTTGAGGGCTTCGACCTTGGCCTCGCCTGTCCAGTGGCGCAGCATGGCGATGATCTCGTCGAAATCCGGCTTCTCGCCGGGCTTGAAGTATCCCCGAAGATCGACGCCGACCTCGTCGGCGATGCGCTCGAGCGCGCTGATGATGGTGGCGTTCATGTGGCTTCTCCTCCTGCTGCGTGAGTTCAGCGAGCGCGCGCCGGCCAGAACGCGAGCACGACGCTGCGCTTGCCGCGGGTGATGCGGCTGGCCGTCCTCTATCGTGATCATGATTTGCGGGCCGATGCGCCGTCCGCGTCGGCGGCCTCGGCGATCTGCTCCTGCAATGCGTGCCGTGGCGTGCTTGCCGGGTTTCGAGGTAGTGCTGACAGCCGACCCATCCCGGCCCGCTGGAGCTGCGGGCGTCTGAGTGGGGGCAGACGGTGTCACGGGACGGGTCGGCGTTGCGGCCGCGCCAGGGCGCGAATTTAAGATGCGCAGGAACAGGTCGGCGCTAGTGGCGAACGGAATGGCAGAACGAGCGAGAAAGCCGATAGGAATGGATGTTGCACGACGCGACATGGGATACTCCTGACGCGGCAATCAACCGTTATCAAATTATTCCTATCATAGTCATGCTATCATTGCAAGGGTCTTCCACGCGACGGTGCGTCAACCAGCAACTGGGTGCTATACTGACAACGTACGTTCCTTTCCGGTGGTATCTTGTGTGACGCCGGAGGTAAGGACGTGCCACTCGCTCCCGCTTCGCGGGAGCGTCCTTTGACACGCAAAAGCCCGCCAGAGCGGCGGGCTTTCGGCTGTCAGCTCAAGCGCAGCGGTCAGTTGGCGGGAGCGGCCTCGGCCAGCATCTTGTAGAATGCGGCGGCGTGACGGAGTGCTTCGCGGCCGAGTGGTTTTAGGGTGTAGACGACGACCTGGTGATTGCCGGTCGGCGCCTGCGTCTCTTTGCCGTCGATCAGTTTCTTGTCGACCAGACGCTGCAATGCGACATAAACCTGAGCAAGATCGATCGTTTCGTTGAACTGGTCGGTGAGCTCGCGCTCAATGATGGCACCGTAGCGCTCCTCCTTGGGCAGTTTGGCGAGCTGGCACATGACCAAGTAGCTAAAAGGCCCGAGCGGCCGTTGCCGGCGGGGGCGTCGGGATGAGGGTGCTGGCA
This sequence comes from Hyphomicrobiaceae bacterium, assembly GCA_050249405.1. Taxonomy (GTDB): domain Bacteria; phylum Pseudomonadota; class Alphaproteobacteria; order Rhizobiales; family Hyphomicrobiaceae. Next base: position 1,886 of record JBFWQN010000588.1, read on the forward strand.
CGGTGTGTCCTTCCTCAATCTACAGAGCATCGTTCGCGGCCCGCACGGGCCGCGTCGTGCGTTTGGTCTTGTGTGATTTGGTCCCTGTCGGGTGACGACGTATGAGCAAGGGCCGTCGCCCCGGGCAGGGTGATGATTAGCCCAGAACGGGTAGTTGAACAGGCTAACAAAGTCAAGAAGATAATGATAGGGATAATGATAGGGTGTAGCGACGAGCGGAGGGCAATTCACGTCCCGGGGGTGGAACGTAACCGAAGGTGCAGGCGAGATCACCTTGGAGTTTTGGTTGGTTCGCCTGGACGAACAGGAACGAGGCCCCGGCCGAAAATCGTCATCAGATTGTTCGCGTCTGACAGCATTGCATACAGCTAAATGGCTATGATCAGCGGCGACGCAAACTGTCGGCTCTTCCTCGTTTTGCGATCCTGGGTCTCCTGCATCGCCGTCCAAGGAGCGCCCAACATCCCCGCCTCCCGTTGATGCCGAGGAGGCCTGCTTGCGTAATACACTGTCCGGATACGTGCCACTTGATCCCGCTTCGCGGGAGCGTCCTTTGCCGTGCAAGAGCCCACCAGAGCGGCGACCTCTCAGTTGTCGGGGAAGGACAACAGGCGTCAGTCGAGGGCATCGACGTCGTTCGGGCCGAACCACCAGAAGGTGTGATCCGACAGCTTACCGTCGAGGAAGTTCTCCAGGATCGGCACGTTGTGTGTCAACCAGTCGTCGCGCTGCGGTCCCGCGGCAAGGGCCTCGAAGCGGGCCCGGAACTCACCGCGATGGCGCACGGGCAAGCGGTTGATGACCGCCGCAAAGCGGTCGGTGATACTAGGGGGATGGGTGTCTTGCTCGCCATGCATCGTCGAATCCTTTGTCGGCGCCGCGGGAGAGGCGGCTGAATCTGAAGTTGTAAAGGGGCGCCCGCAAGGTTGATAGTGCTGGCGTACGTAATACGAACGAGAAGCGTGTGCCGGGGAGGGGGCCAAGGTGCCGGACCAGAACCACCAGCGTATTCCGCGATCGGTTGGGCTGCTGCTGCGCGTGATGCGAGAGCGTAAGGGCCTCACCCGCCAAGCCATGGCGAAAGCGTTGAGCGCGCAGCCTCGGCGGTTCGTGGCGGCCGTGACAGACAGTATGGTCGGCCGCGCCGAGCGGACCGAGCGATTGTTCTACTTCGTGCTCCGTCTCTATGCGAAGTTGTGGCACCTCCCGGCCGGAATGATTTATGTCATCGCTGCATGCGGGGCCGATCTGCGCGACAACAATGTGACGCGGGTGCGCGACCGCGCTCGTTGGTTGCGGGAGTTCGCGGATTGCCTAGACCGGGATGCGGAAGTGCTGGCGGAATTCAACGGCAATGACAACGTACCGAAGCATTTCGAGCATCTAGCCGACGACGCGCAAACTGCGCGTCGATGCGTGCTCAGATATGCGAAACGGGTCGTGAGCGATCGGGGTGTGTTGGTAGTCTACCCTGTTAGCGCCCAGCAGGTGAAGGTCTACCGGTTGTGCTTGATATTGTATGCCCTGTGGGA
>JBFWQN010000589.1:0-3407 GCA_050249405.1 Hyphomicrobiaceae bacterium
GCGTCGCCATCGCAGCCGCGACCTGTAGCGGCGCCACCGCGATGCCGTGCCCGTAGCCGATCGTGGCCGTCTCGACCTCGCCCCACCGCGGCGGCAGGAGCGGTGGCGCCACCGGTCCCGCCTCCGTTCGCAACGGCTCGGTGAGGCCCATCCTGGCGAGAAAGACGAGCTGGCGCGGCGTGCCGGCCTCGAGCGCCATCAGCGCCGCCCCGACGTTCGAGGAATGAATGAAGATGTCGCGCACGGTGAGCGGGCGCCCAACAGCGTGCAGGTCGCGGATCTGATGGGCCCCGAGCACGAGCGGCCGCGTCACGTCGTAGACCTTGTCGAGCGTGGCGAGACGCTCGTCGAGCAGCATGGCGACGGTGAGAGCCTTGAAGATCGAGCCGAGCTCGTAGACACCCCCCTGCAGCCGGTCGGGTCGCGCCGCATCGAGGGCGGCGCCCGGCACGTTCGGATCGATGGGCGGCCAGGAGGCCGCGGCCACGATCGCGCCGGTCGCAGCCTCCATGACGAGCCCCGACGCCCCCGCGGCCTGGTAGAGCGCAGCGGCCGCCGCGAGCTCGTCGGCAACCGCGTGTTGCACGCCGAGGTCGATCGTCAGCCGGACCGGTTGCGCGGCCGAGGCGGTGGCACCCTGCACCGCCTCGATGCCGCCAGTCTCGTCGAGATGCTTCTCGATGCCCGAGACACCCTTGTTGTCCGGGGTCACCTGGCCGAGGAGGTGCCCGATCAGCTCACCCCCGGGATAGACCCGCTTCGGCTCCCGCCGAAAACCCAGCCCAGGCAGGCCGAGGTCGTGCACGCGCTGCGCCTCGACGGGAGCGAGGCCGCGGCGGATCCACACGAAGCGGCGGCTGCGGTCGGCGAGCAGGCGCCGCAGCTCGTCGGCCTCCAGGCCCGGCAGCGCCCGGGCGAGCTTCTCGGCCACCTCGTCGCGGTCGAGCACGAGGCTCGGGTCGGCGAACAGCGAGTTGGCCGCAACGTCGGTCGCGACGATCCGCCCATTCCGGTCCACGATGTCGGGGCGAGCGAAGGTGCGGGCTATGGGCTCGGCCGACGCCGTGCGCGTCTCGCCGGGACCAGACAGCCCGAGCCGCAGCAGTTGGCCGGCGAGCACCACGGCAGAAAACGTGAGGACGGCGGCGACGGCGAGCAGGCGAATTCGGATCGAGACGGTCGAGCGACGTGTCTCACGCCCGCTCACGGCGACCCTCCGACCCGCTCGAGCCGTCGATACTGCCCAGGCGCGATCGGCCCCATCCCTTGCTCCCGCGCGAGGCGGTCGATCCGCTCCGGCCGGCCGAGCCAGGCCCGCTCGGCCTTCAGGGCGGCGATATCGCTTTCGGCCTTCTCGATGGCGCGCTCCAGAGCATGCACCTCGCTTTCGGCCCGGCGCGTATCGTGCTTCAGCACATAAAGGCCCGCCGCGGCGGCGATGGTGAAAAGTCCGGCGAGGAGGGCGAGCAATCGGGTCATTGGCTTGCCTTTCCCTGATGCATTCCCCCCGGCCAGCCTCAGCCCCGCCGCTTTGCCGGGGGCAGCTCGGGCAGGCCCAGCTCGGTTGGGGATTCCACGGCCCAGACCGCCGCCTCGGTTCGGACGGCAGCCCTGAGCTTCGCCGAGCGCGAGCGAGGATTGGCGGCGAGCTCCGCCGCTCCAGGGGTAGCAGGGCGATGGTTAACGAGTTGAAAACTCGGCGGCGGCTCGGCTCCTGCGACCGGCGGCGCGTGGCGCGAGGCGGCAGCCGTGCGCCCGCTGCGGCGCGCGAGGAAACGCTTCACGATGCGATCCTCGAGCGAATGGAATGTGACGACCGCGAGCCGCCCGCCGGGCGCGAGCAGGGTCTCGGCAGCCGAGAGGCCGCGCGCCAGCTCCCCGAGCTCGTCGTTGACCGCGATGCGCAACCCCTGGAAGGTGCGCGTCGCCGGATGGCGGTCGTCGTCGTGGCGGCGGCCGAGAGCCCGCTCGACAATGGCCGCAAGCTGACGTGTGCTCTCGATCCGGGCTGCCCCGCGCGCCTTGACGATCGTCCGCGCCACGCGCCGCGATTGCCGTTCCTCGCCGAGCAGGAACAGGATGTCCGCTAGTGCCGCCTCGTCGAGATCGTTGACCAGATCGGCCGCGCTCGGCCCGGCACGCTCCATGCGCATGTCCAGCGGCCCGTCCGCCTGGAACGAGAAGCCGCGGTCCGCCTCGTCGAGTTGCATCGACGAGACGCCGATATCGAGGACAACGCCGTCCACGGGCCCAAAGCCGTGCTGGGCTGCCAGTGCATCCATGTCGCCGAAGCGCCCTTCGGCGAGGAGAAGCCGGCAGTGCGCGTCGGCAACCAGTTGCTGACCCGCCGCCAAGGCATCCGGATCCCGCTCGATGGCAAGCACGTGCACGTCGGGTGCCGCCTCGAGCAGGGCGCGCGTGTAGCCTCCCGCTCCGAAGGTGCCATCGACGTAGCGACCACCCGGCACTGGCGCCAGCGCGGCCAGCACCTCGTGGAGAAGCACCGGCACGTGGCGGCGCGCCGGGACCGGACTGCCATTTCCGGATGCGGCCTCTGGCGGGGCCGTCATTCCTTGTCCCCGTCGCCGTCGCTGCCGGTCGCACCCGGCGGCCGGCGCCCGGCGCCTAGCAATTGCCTGTGCTGGCGCACTTTCTCGCGGGCGCGGGCGCGCCGCTCCTCGAAGCGCTCCGGCGCCCAGAGCTGAAACTTGTCGCCCACTCCGACAAAAGTGACCTCGGCGATACCGTCGCCGAGCCCGATGGTGGTGCGAAGGTCTTTCGGAAGCACGATGCGTCCGTCCGCGTCGATGGCGATGAATTGCGCCTCACCATAGAGCGCGACAGCGAGCTCGTCCCGCTCGTCCGAATAATCCGGCAGGCCGCCGAGAAGCCCGTCGATCTTTCGCGCAAGTCTCTCGCCGCCTGCATCGAGAGCCGGAGCGTCGAGCGAGGGGTAGCAGTAGAGGCCGATGCCGGCCGCACCTGAATAACGGTCGCGCTCGAGCACGGCGCGAAACGGGGCAGGAACGGAGAGCCGCCCTTTGGCGTCGATCTTGTTCGTGAATGTCGAGACAAAGCGGTCCATCCCCTCGCATCAGGCCCCGTCAGAACGCCTCTCCGGCATCGCCGGAGCACCGCCTCGCCGCCACAGTCACGACACCCAGACAACCTCGAGCCACCGACAACCTCCGCCGGAGCCAATAGGGGCTCGCCGGACGACCCCGCACGCCCGACGAACCCCTTGCGCTCCTGCCGCACCGGCCGGGAAGCGGGCGGTCGCCGAACCGCGGTCCCTCGCGAGGTTGGCGCCACGACCCGCTTCCCTTTCGCCCGGTGCGGACGGGCATTCATGGGATGTCATGGGATTTGATGGAAGTCAATGGTTCGTTAAGATTTGCACCGCCATT
>JBFWQN010000590.1:0-3406 GCA_050249405.1 Hyphomicrobiaceae bacterium
GCCTCGATCTCGACCTCGAGCGCATCGCCCGGCATGGCGCCCTTCACGGCGACGGGGCCGGTGAGCAGGTGTCCCGGCACCCGGCGCACCATGCTCGAGGCGTGGATCACCGGCAGCTCCGGCGGCGGCGCCAGGCCCGAGCCCTTCGGCGGCATCACGTCCGGCCCGCCGGACACGGTCTCGATGGTGACACGGTCTCCTGGCTCGACGGTGAGCACGGGAGCGACGGAGGCATCGAAATAGCCCCAGTGGACGGTCTCGACGGAGGATTTGAGCGTGTGGTGGGCCATATCTCTCTCTTCAGGCTCGGGTCGACGGCTCATCCGAGACTGCGCTGCCTCCCGGGTCGCTGCAAGGCGGTCCTGGGTGCAGACTGCCTGTGCAACAGTCGCCGGGGCTGGCGCGTTGTGCACGGAGCAGACTGCTTGAAGAGGCTTATCGGGAGTGACGGCGTGAGCGCGCTCAGTCTTCTTCTCAATGTTCTCTGGATCATGACCGGTGGCCTGTGGATGGCGGCGGGCTGGCTGCTGGCAGCGCTCGTCACGGCCATTACGATCATCGGGCTGCCCTGGGCACGGGCGGCGCTGACGATCGCGCTCTACACGTTCCTTCCCTTCGGTCACACGGTAGTCGACCGCCCGTCCGGTGCGCTGGGTGAGACGTTCGAGCTCGTCGGCAACCTGGTCTGGCTGCTGCTCGCCGGCTGGTGGCTGGCGCTGGGCCACATCTTCACCGCCATCGGCCTCGCCATTACGATCATCGGCATTCCGTTCGCATGGGCGCACCTGAAGCTGGCCATGATCTCGCTCTGGCCGGTCGGCAAGGAGGTCGTGACGCTCTCGCCCCCGCACCCTGCGATGGTACGTGGCGGCATGGTCGCACGGCGCTGAGCCGGTTGCTTACGGCGCCAGCGCACGGCCGATGAGCACGAGGCCGCCGACGATGATCGTGGCCTCGATGATGCGCTCGTGGACGCGCGCGGAGAAGCGGCTCGCGAGCCACCTCGCGATGAGCGTTCCGGGTGTCGCCATCAGGCCGATCAGGATCGCGACCAGCCAGAGCTTCGGCGGCAGGGCGCCGGCCGCGATGAAGACACCCGTCTTGGCGAGGCCGACGATGGTCGAGGCCAGCGCATCGGTCGAGATCACCTGCAGGCCGGACAAGCCCATCGACATCAGCATCGAGATGAGCAGCACGCCGGTGCCCGTGGTCGCCCCCGTGAGGAAGCCATAGCCTGCCCCGCAGAACGCCACCCACGGCCCGCGCAAGACGAAGCGCCGCCGCGCCAGGTAGCGCCGGAGCGGAACCAGAGAGACGAGCCCGGTGCCGATAACCAGGGCTGCGCCGCGGCCGGAGAGGAGCGTGTAGCACCAGGCACCGGCGAGGGCCGCGGGGATGGCGAAAGCGGCGATGACGACGGCTTTGCGCACGTCGAGGTGCTCGCGAAAGATATAGACGCGCGTCGGGTTGGTGATCAGCGCCGACAGGCTGATGACGGGCAAAATGGCCTCGGCCCCGATCAGCGGCACCAGCACCAGCGGCATCAGCATGCCGGTGCCATAGCCGGCAAGGCCGCCGATGGTCTGCGTGACGAGCGCCGTCGCTCCGATGAGCACGATGTGCCACGGCTCGAGCCCGAGGATCATGCGCGGGAGTCCCCCAACTGCCGTTGTCCCCGGCCGACGATCCGGCGCGAGCGCGGGCCTTGCGCATCAGCGGCTGCGAAGCCCCGGGCAAGCCTCTCCTGTTCCAGGCCGCCGGGCAACGGCTGGCTGTCGCGGTTGCTGCCGGAGCGGTGTCGTCAGTGGCGGTGGACGATGCGAGGCGAGCGGCCGCGGCTCGCCGCGTAGCGCGGACGGGCGGGCTCGACCAGGCGGACGAGCGCGCGCCGCGAGGGTGGCGAGGCGATGATCCGCGGCGGACGCCGCAGCACGACCGGCACGGGCGAATGTCCGCAGTGCCAGCACCGCTCGGGGAGCGCTGTCACGACGATGCGAGGCGCCCGGCGAGGCTGGCCGACCAATGGCCGGATGGTAGGCATGCCCGTGGCCTCGCCGGAGACGTCCGGCGCGCCGAACGGCTCCAGCAGCTCGGGCACGGCGAGCGCGATGGCGATCGCCGCGACGGCCATGATGCCGAGCGCGACGAGCGCCATCTCGTCGCTCTGTCCGCCCGAGGCGTCGAGCACGCTGGCGATCACCAGCCAGGCGAGAACGGCGACCGCGAGTGCCCTCGGAAAGAGATAGCCGATGCCGCGATGCGATGCGTGGCCGGCGGCTGTCCGCTCGTCCGTCATGGCAGGGTCTTCTGCGCAGCGGGCCCGGATGCGCCGATCAGGCCCCAGATGAGCGCCAGCAGGAAATAGAACTGGCGCCAATGGTCGGTATCGATGACGAAGCCTTCGAGGACGTTGGCGGCGAAGGCGGCGAGCGCGATGAGAAACAGCGGCCGGGTCGAGCTGCCACGCAGCACGTGCGCGAAGCCCGCGACGAGCGTTGCCGCGACCGCGGCGATGTAGAGCAGCCCGCCGAGCCAGCCGGCATTGAGGAACATCGACAGATAGACGTTGTGCACATCCTCGTGGGGGTGGTGGGCGGCGAACTGCTTGGCCCCGAGTCCCAATGGATTGGCGAGGATCAGCCCGATGGCTTTCTGCTGGCCGCCGAAGCGCCCCTCCGGCCCGACGTCGTAGGACTGCGTCAGCGACGAGCGCTCGGCGAGGAGGCGGGCCACGTCGTCGATCTGGAGCGCGGCGACGACAGCACCGGCAACGAGCGCAAGCCCGAGCGCTGCCAGGATCAAGAGCCGCGCGCGTGCCGCAGGTGTCGCCAGCGTGATCAGCGTGAGGGCCCCATAGAGGCCGACGGCGACCGCGAGATTGAACCAGGCGCCCCGCGAGAAGCTGAGCAGCAGCGCCAGGACCAACACGCCGAGGCCCGCCAGATCGATCCAGGTCCAGCGTGCCTCGCGGTGAAGGATGCGATGGCCGATGTACAGGATGGGGGGCACCAGGAAGGGTCCGAGCACGTTCGGGTCCTTGAAGGTGCCGGCGGCGCGGCCGAAGCGCGTGAACAGATCGAAGGCGCCAGGAAACGCCTTGAAGTAGCCGGCGAGCGCGGCGGCGGCTGCGACCAGGGCGGCGAGCACCCAGGCCCGAAGGACGAGACGCGTGTGGCGGTCGGGATCGGCGGCGACGAAGCCGGCGAGCACCAGGAAGGCAGCGTAGAGATAGAACGAGACGAGGGTGTGCCGGCTCGAATCGCCGATCTCCATCGACATGGTCGAGGCGACGAGCGCGCCGATGCCGCAACCGAGCCAGAGGGCCACTTGCAGCACCATGCCCGGCGCCAGACGGACGAGACCCGCGATCGGCAGCAGAAGGACGAGGCCCATCAGCACGAGGTCG
>JBFWQN010000591.1:0-3404 GCA_050249405.1 Hyphomicrobiaceae bacterium
GGCTTCGCGCGGGCGCGCACCTCGTCGCCGAGGGCGCCGAGCCCATCGCGGCCAATGACGAGGGCTACGTCACTTCGGTGGCCTTTTCTCCGGCACTCGGCCACTGGATCGGACTCGCGCTCCTCAAGAGCGGCGCCAGCCGCCACGGCGGTCGCGTCCGCGTCTGGGACCCCGTACGCAACGGCGATCTCGTCGCCGAAGTTTGCGACCCTGTGTTTCTCGATCCGAAAGGGGAGCGCCTGCATGGCTGAGCCGTTGCTGCCTGCCTCGCCACTGGCAGCTGTCGCAACCCCGGGACGGCGTGGACGCCTTTCAGGCTTTGCCGGCGTGACTGCCACCGAGGTGCCAGGTCTGGGCATTGCCGAGGTCGTCGCCCGGCGCAACCGCTCGGCGGAGCTGGCCGCCGCCGTGCGCGATGCGTTTCGCCTCGATCTGCCGGACTCGCCGAGCCGCGTGGAGGCCGATGGCATCGCCGTCGGATGGCATGGCCCCGGCCGCTGGCGCGTCACCGCCGCCGCTGGCCCGGAGGCACTTGCACCGATCATGGAGCGCCGCGTCGCCGATCTCGCCTCGGTGATCGAGCAAACCCACGCTTTCGCCGTTGTCCGCCTTTCGGGGTCGCGTGTCCGCGAAGCGCTTGCGAAGGGCCTGCCGATCGACCTGCATCCACGTGCCTTCGGGCCGGGGCAGGTGGCGCGCACCGTGCTGTCGCATCTGCCGGTGGCGGTCGCATGTCTCGACGGCGCGCCGACCTACGAGCTGATCGTGCCGCGCTCCCTCGCGGGCAGCTTCTGGCACTGGCTGGAGGCGGCTTCCGGCGAGTACGGCCTCGAGCTGCTACCGCCGACGTCTGTCTCAGTTCACGCGCCATGAAGGGTTTCCTTGTAGGTTAGGCCACCCTCGTCCTTTCTCACGCGGCAACCTCGGCGCATGCTCGATCTGGCGATCATCGGTGGCGGCGTGAACGGCTGCGGCATCGCCCGTGATGCGGCAGGGCGGGGGCTCAGCGTGCTCCTCGTCGAGAAGGGCGACCTCGCGAGCGGGACGTCCTCCGCCTCGACCAAGCTCATTCATGGCGGCCTGCGCTATCTCGAGCACTACGAGCTCCGCCTGGTGCGCGAGGCGCTGTCCGAGCGCGAGGTGCTTTGGGCCATGGCCCCGCACATCGTCTGGCCGCTGCGGTTCGTGCTACCGCACCATGCCGGGCTGCGACCTGCGTGGCTGCTGCGTCTCGGCCTCTTCCTCTACGACCACCTGGGCGGACGGCGCCTGCTGCCGCCGAGCCGAGCGCTCGATCTCACGCGCGATGGCGCGGGGCGGCCGCTCGACCCCTCACTCGTCCGCGGCTTCGAGTATTCCGACTGCTGGGTCGAGGACTCTCGGCTCGTGGTGCTGAATGCCGTCGATGCAAGGCGTCGCGGCGCCGACATCCGCGTCGGCACCGAGCTGGTCGGCGCGCGTCGCGACGCCGGCGCCTGGCAGCTCGATCTGCGCGACACCGCCAGCGGCAGCCGCACCAGCGAAAGCGCGCGCATCATCGTCAACTCCGCCGGGCCATGGGTCGAGGACGTGCTGAGCCGCCGGCTCGGCCAGAACGCGAACGCGCACGTGCGCCTCGTCAAAGGCAGCCACATCGTCGTGCCGCGGCTCTTCGAGCACCACCGCGCCTACCTCTTCCAGAACGCCGATGGCCGAGTCGTTTTCGCCATTCCCTACGAGCGCGACTTCACACTGATCGGCACCACCGACGTCGAGTTTCGCGGCGACCCGTCCGACGTCCGCATCGAGGCGGCCGAGATCGCCTATCTGTGCGCCGCCGCCAGCGAGTACCTGGCGCGGCCGGTCACCCCTGAGGACGTCGTATGGACCTACTCCGGGATCCGCCCGCTCTACGACGACGGCGCGGCGGCCCAGAGCGTGACGCGCGATTTCGTGCTGGAGCTCGACGCGCCCGGCACGACCGCGCCGCTGCTGAGCGTGTTCGGCGGCAAGATCACCACCTATCGCCGGCTCGCCGAGGCGGCGCTCGCGCGGCTGGCGCCCTGGCTCGGGGACGCCGGACCCGCCTGGACGCGCGGCGCGACGCTGCCCGGCGGCGACTTCCCGGCGCACGGGTTCGAAAGCCTCGTCGCGGACTATGCGCGACGCTTCCCCTGGGTGCCTGCGGGAATGGTCCGCCGGCTTGCCCGCGCCTACGGCACGCGCACGGGCGAGATCCTCGACGGCTGCAGCGGGCTCTCCGATCTAGGCCACCACTTCGGCGGCGACCTCCATGAGCGCGAGGTCGCCTGGCTCATGGCCGAGGAATGGGCGCGCACCGCCGACGACATCCTCTGGCGCCGCTCGAAGCTCGGCCTCCGGCTGATGCCGCCCGAGCGCAAGGCCCTGGGCGATTGGATGGCCGCGCGCCTGCTCACGCACCCTTTGCCGCGCCCGACTTGAGCAGTCCGTCGATCTCCGCCTCCGACATCCCGCCGAGCGTCGCCAGCACCTGCCGCGTGCTCTCGCCGAGGCGCGGCGCGCCCGTCGGCGGAAGCGGCTCGGTCCCGTGGAGGCGTGCCGGCGTCGTCAAGGCCCGGTACGTGCCGACGTCGCTGCTCGTCACCTCGCGCACCGCATGGCGCGCCGTGACCAGCTCGCTCGACAGCGCCTCCGCCACCGTCGCCACTGCGCCGGCAGGCACGCCCGCGGCCCGGATGCGCTCGATCCAGTGATCGCGCGGGCGGGTAGCGAAGATGGCGGCGAGGATGCGCGTCAGCTCCGCCACGTTCTTCAGCCGTCCGGGATTTCGCGCGAACCGCTCGTCGGCGAGCAGATCGGGCCGCTCGAGCACGTCGGTGCAGAGCTTCTTGAACTGGGGCTCCGTGATGCAGGCGAGCACGAACGGCCCGTCCGCCGCCTCGAACACGTCGGCCGGCTGTGCCACCTGGTTGGCGTTGCCGGCCCGCGTCGGGTTGCGGCCCGTCATCAGGTAGGACCCGGCGAAGTTGGCGAGCATGCTCATGGCCGTCTCGTGCAGCGTCGCCTCGATCATGCGGCCCTCGCCCGTCAGCGCGACGTGCCGGAGCGCGGCGGCGATGGCCTGCGAGGCATAGAGCCCCGTCACAAGATCGACCACCGACGAGCCGACTCGCATCGGTGGCCCTTTCGGATCGCCGATCAGTGACATCAGCCCGCTCTCGGCCTGCGCGATCGGGTCGTAGCCCGGCACCTCGACGTTTGGCCCCGAGCGGCCGTAGCCGGAAATCGCGCAATAGACGAGCGTCGGCCGCTCGGCATTCAGCGTGTCCCAGCCGAGGCCGAGGCGCTCCATGACGCCAGTCCGGAAATTCTCGACGACCACATCGGATTTCGCGACGAGCCGCAGGAACGCCGCCTTGGCGGCCGGCGCCTTGAGATCGAGC
>JBFWQN010000592.1:0-3403 GCA_050249405.1 Hyphomicrobiaceae bacterium
GGATGCCGGCCTTCGCCGAGAAGGCGCCGTTGACACCATCGGGCTCCGATTTCCCGGTGATGTTGACGATGCGGCCCCATTTGCGCGCGATCATCTGATCGAGCAGGCGATGGGCGAGCTGCCGGGGCCGCGTGAAATTGAGCGTCATCGCCTCCTCCCACTGCGCCTCAGTCGCATCCTTGCCGAACTGGCGGCTGCCGCCGGCGTTGTTGATCAGAATGTCGACGTGGCCGAGCCCTGCGAGGGCGGCCTTGGCGGTCCGGTCGGAGGCACCCTCGGAGAGCACGTCCTCCACGATGAGAACGGGACTTGCGCCACCCCGCTGCACGATGCCGGCGGCGACCTCCTCCAACAGGTTGGCGCGCCGCGCCGAGATCGCGAGCCTCACCCCCTCGCGCGCCAGGGCCTCGGCAATGCCACGGCCGATGCCCATGCTTGCCCCTGTCACCAGTGCGGTCCTGCCTTCGAGGCCGAGTTGCATGTCGCGCGCTCCTGACGTCCATTTTCCGCTGGCGGGCACCCTATCGGCCCGTCGCACGCCCAGGCAAGACAGCGCGGCAGGTGCCGCTCAGCCACCGGTCTCGGCGCGATGCGCGGCAGCCATGTCGGCCAGGCTGGTGAACCTGAAATCGCAGCGCGGCAGCGTGCCCGGATGCATCGTCGCGCCGAAGCCCTGGTCGGCGTGACGCCGCCAGATCCAGGCAGAAGCGAGACCCGCCCGCTTGGCCGGCACGTGATCGTGGAACAGGCTCTCGGCCGTGTGCAGCACCTCGGCGGGCTTCACGCCCAGCGTCGCGAGAGTCGCCAGCATGTACTCGAAATTGCGTGCGTCCGGCTTGTAGGAGCCGATGTCCTCGGCCGTGTAGATGGCGTCGAACGTGACGCCGAGCCGAGCGTTGCTCGCCTCGAAGCTTCGATTGTCGACGTTCGACAGGATCACCAGCTTGTAGTGCTGCTTCAAATACTGGAGTGCGGCAGGCGTATCGGGAAAGGCCGGCCAATCGCCGACCGAGCGCCCGTAGGCGAGGCATTCGTCCCAGGTCGCCGCCACGCCCCACTCCTCGGCGAGGCGCTTGTAGACCACCGGGAGCAGGTCCCGGTAGAGCCTGGCGGGAGTGTAGCGCTGCTGGCTCGACTCGTGCCGGGCATGCGCCTCGAGGATGTCGTTGCGCGAGAGGGGCCGCGGCACCCGGTCGGTGAGCGGCTTCAGGGCGGCGATCATGCCGCTCTCCCAGTCGATCAGGGTGCCATAGCAGTCGAACGTGAGAGCCTTGAAGTCGGACAGGCGCATCGGAGAGCCCCAGGATCGGCAGCATCACTGATGCACGGCATAAGGCGGCTGGGCCTCGGCGGGAAGCGCGATGCAAACGAGCGCTCAGTCCGCCTGCTGCACCGAGCCGGCCGACACCAGCGCGTCGATCTCGCCCTTGCCGAGGCCGAGCTCGGCCAGCACCTCGCGCGAATGCTCGCCGATGCGCGGGCTGTGGCTCAGGCGGTGCCCGGTCTCAGGCCGGGGCTGGCCTGCGACGGAGCCCATCGGCACCCGGCCGAGCGTGGGATCGTCCACCCATGTGAGGGCGCCGATGGCGCGCACCTGCGCGTCCTCGAGCAGATCCTCGTGCGTGTGGATGGTGCCGTGCAACACGTCGATGCCGGCGAGAAGGCGGCTCCACTCGGCCGTCGTCCGCGTCTCGACAATCGGCCGGATCAGCGCCATCAGGGCATCGCCATTGGCGACGCGCAGCCTCGGGTCCGCGAACCGCGGATCGGCGATCCACTCCTCATGGCCGAGCAAGCGGGCGAACCGCTCGAACTGCGGCTGGCGGCGCGCGTTGATGGACATGTGGCCGTCGCGGGTCCTGAAAGCGCCGACCGGCATGCCGATCGGCTCCACCGTGCCCTTCTGCAGATGCGATTCGATGATCGCCGCCTCCTGCAGCACGAGCGCCGACTCGAGCAGGCTGGTCTCGATGTAGGCGCCCCTCCCCTTGACCGCCTTGCGGTAGAGCGCGGCCGAGACCGCCTGGAACGCATAGAGGCCCGTCGAGAAATCCAGCGCCAGCATGCCGACCCGCTGGGGCATGCCGTCCTTGTCGCGGTTGATCGACATGAAGCCGGTGAAGGCTTGCATCACGCTGTCCGTCGCGGGCCGCTCGGCCTCCGGCCCGCTGCTGCCGAAGCCGGTGATCCACGCGTAGACGACCGACGGATTGCGCTTCGAGAGCGCCGGGTAGTCGAGACCGAACGGATCGATCTTGCCGACGCGGTAGTTGTGGATCACCACGTCCGCGCAATCCGCGAGACGCTGGGCGATGGCCACGCCCGCCCCGCTCTTCAGGTCGAGCGACAGGCTGCGCTTGCCGCGGTGGACGACGAGCGAGTGGGCCGTGTGGTCGCCCACCGACTTGCCGAGCTGCCGGCTCCAGCAGCCAGTCCCGGTCGGCTCCAGCTTGACCACATCGGCGCCGTTCCGGGCCAGCATCATGGCGCAATAGGGACCCGCCACACCCTGGCTGAGATCGAGCACCTTCACGCCGTCGAACGGCAGGTCGTCCTGCTGCATGGCCATCCCTGCCCGTCTTCCCGTGGTGCCCGGCGCATCAGGCCTCGTCATCGAGGCTCCGGGCCGAGTCGCAATGCCGCCCGTTATTTCCGCTCCGCGTTGCGCGGCACGTCGCGAAAGGGGATGTCGGCATCGCTGCGCGGCTCCTTCGGCATCTTGAGGACGCGCTCGGAGATGATGTTCTTCTGGATCTCGTCCGTGCCGCCCGCGATCGAGATGGCGGGCGTCGAGACCAGGATCTCCGCGATGACTCCGCCCATCGGGCTCTCCTTGCCGGTCAGCATGGCGTCGGCGCCGGACATCAGCGTGTGCACCTGGTTGCAGGCGCGCGCGACATAGCTCGCCGCCAGCTTGCCGATCGAGCCCTCCGGGCCTTGCGGCTTGCCCTGGGCCTGGGCGGCACGCGCCCGTCGCGCGGTCCACTCCGCGCACTTGGCCATGATCAGGACCTTCGCCATCTCCTGGCGGACCACCGGATCGGTGCTCTTGCCCGTGGCCTTTGCCCGCTCGATCAGCAGGTCCGCCCTGCCGGTGCGCTGCGGGTACCATGTGTACGGCGCGAGGGCGCTGGCGATCTCTGCGGCCTCCTCCTGATAGATGCGCTCGGGCCGGTTGCGCTTCTGCATCTCGTAGCGGCGCATGCCGTCCGCGCCGCGCCGCTCGTGCATCAGGGTGGTCGTCGCGATCTTCCAGCCGTCACCGTCGTTCTCGACGAGATACTCGGGCTCGACCTCGGCATCCGTGAGGAATACCTGGTTGAAGGACGCGTGCCCGTTCATCTGCTTCAGCGGCACGGCCTCGACGCCCGGCTGGCGCATGTTGATGATGAAGTAGGCGAGT
>JBFWQN010000593.1:0-3402 GCA_050249405.1 Hyphomicrobiaceae bacterium
GGTGCTCCCGGTCGAGGGCCCGATGATGGCGCGCATGGCTCCCGCTCGGAACCCATAGAGACACGAGCCGGGGATTCGATGTCGGATTTGACCAGAGCATTGTAAGCAATGGATTAAATATGCATGCCAATTCGAGACGCCAGACCCGAGGCCGGGCACGCGTTAAGCCTTGGTTAGGCAATTTAAGGCTTTCTTCAGGCAAACGACTCGGATTTTATCAGGATCCGGGTTGGCCGCGTCCCAAGGAGTCTTCACTCATGCGACTGAAACGCCTACTCGCCGCAATGATCGCGCTCGTCACGTGTGCGCTCGTCTCATTCGAGCCCGCAGCCGCCGACGGCATCGACAGGAAGCCCGAAGGCTGGGGCCGGACGCGGCATATCAAGCATCACGTCTACTATCCGCGCTATGTGCACCACTACAAGGTGGACCCTTATGCCTGGAGGTACAGCCCGCGCGGCTACTACCCCTATTACAATGCCGGGTATTGGGGCAGCGCATCGTATGTGAAGCATCGCAACCGGCTTCACCTGAACGTGTGGACCCAGCAGCCGCCGCGCTTCCGCTATTACAAGGCCTGGGGCTATCCGAGGCACGACTGGCAGCATGGGGCCTGGCACCACAAGCACCACAGCTTCCACCACCGCTGGCACTGGTAATCACCCGGCGGTCGCGAGGATTTTGGCGCCCGAAAGCCTCGTGCTTTCGCGGCGCTTTTTCATGTCACAACCGTGCCGCATTGGTGCTGTTCAGGAGACGTTCAGGGAGCTCCTGCTTGAATAACTCGAAGCCTGAGCGGGCAGGCATCGGGCTGTAGAATGGTGCCGCCGTCCGGTCGCGGCCAATGAGAGGGTCATCGTCTCATGCTGAAATCGATCAAATCCATCGCCGTGGCAGGAGCTCTGCTCGCCGCCACGGCCATTACCGTCGCACCTCCGGCCGAGGCCCGTGGTGGGCGCGCCGCCGGCGTGGTGGCCGGAACGATCATCGGGCTCGGCGTGCTCGGCGCCTATGCCGCGACCCGCGAGCCCGGGTATTATCGCAGCTGCTATCCCGGCCGTCAGGTTTGCGACGTCGTCGGACAGCGCTGCTGGTACAATCGCTATGGCGAATATCGCTGCCGCGATGATGTGCGCTGCCATCGTCCGCGCGTTTGCGATTGAGTTTCGCCGAGTTGACATACGAGAAAAAAACAAAGCCGGGGCGATCGTCCCGGCTTTTCAGTTTCAGGCGCGCGTCCTGGTCCGGCTCGCCGCGTATAGCGCCACGGCGGTGGCATTGGAGACGTTGAGGCTCGCGAGGCTGCCGGCGGCACCGATGCGCACCAGCCGATCGCAATGCTCCCGCGTGAGCCGGCGAAGCCCTCGACCCTCGGCGCCGACCACGATCGCTGCTGGCGCCTCGAACGTCTCGTCCTCGAGCAGATGGGTGCCTTCCCCATCGAGACCGATGCGAGAGACGAACGCTTCCTCCATCTCGGCCAGCGCCCGCGCCAGGTTCGGGACATGCGCCACCGGCACCAGCTCCAGCGCGCCGGAGGCTGCCTTGGCCAGCGCCCCTTCCAGCGGCGGCGAGTGGTGCCGCGTCATGACGACCCCGGCCGCGCCGAACACCGCGGCCGAGCGAAGAATCGCGCCGACATTGTGCGGGTCCGTCACCTGGTCGAGCACCAGCAGCGGCGCCCCTGCTTTCGCCGCCTCGATCAGCGCATCGAGGCTCGCCTCCGGCAACGGCTCGACCTCGGCGAGCGCGCCCTGATGCACGGCCTCGGCGCCGAGCAGCCTGTCGAGGTCACGCGGCAAGGCGCGCACGACGGTCAGGCCTCGTGCGGCGGCATGCGGCGCCAACCGCTTCTCGGCGCTCTCGGTGAGGGCGATCCTGGCGAACCTGCGCCGCTCATTGGCGAGCGCGGCCTCGACAGCATGCAAACCCCAAATGCGCAACGCTCCGGGGATCGCCTCCAGCGGCGCGCCACCTTCGCGATGCCGTCCGGCCGCGCGATTGTCGTGCGGTCGCGGCACGCCGGCCGTCTCGACCCGCGGCGGCTTGCGCTCGAGCCACGGCTTTCTGTCACGCGGCGGCTTCATCGCGCCGCCCCCGCGATGACATCATAGACGGCTGGGTTAACGACGTGCGCCGGCCGCCGGCCGAGACTCACCTCGGCGATCGAGCGCAGCGCCGTGGCCGCGATGTCGTAGAAGCACTCGTCGGTCCAGCAGAGAGCATGCGGCGTGATGATGACATTCTCCATGCCGAGGAGCGGGCTCGTCATCTCGATCGGCTCACGCTCCGTGACGTCGAGGCCGGCCCCCATGATCGCCCCGGAGGCAAGCACTCGCGCGAGCGCCGCCTCGTCCACCACGGGACCCCGAGCCATGTTCACGAGATAGGCCGTGGGCTTCATCAGCCTGAGCCGCCGCTCGTCGAGCATGTGCCGCGTCTCGTCGTTGAGGATGCACGAGACGACCACGAAGTCGGCCGTGCGCAGCAACTGCTCCAGCGGCACGATCTCCGCCCCGAGCGCCGCGACGCGCGTCCGGTCAACGTACGGATCGGCGGCAATCATCTGCTTGAAAAAAGGCCGGGCCAGCGGCAGCAGCTCCTGGCCGATCCCGCCCGCCCCTATGACACCGAGTGTTCGGGTAGTCAGCCCCTGGCCCATGTAGGCCGTGCGGTCGTTCCAGCGGCCGGCACGAACGAGCTCGTTCTTTTTCAGGAGGCGGCCCGCCAGCGCGAAGATCATCGTCAATGCGGCCACGGCGACGGGCCGGCGCACGGCGATGGGCGTGTTGGTCACGACGATGCCTTTGGCGGTCATGGCCGGCACGTCGACGGAATCGAATCCGACGCCGTTGCGCGCGACGATCCTGAGCCGGCAGTCCTGGCCAGCCACCGTCGCGGCGGTGACCAGCGGCAGGCCCGCCAACAGACCGTCATAGCGGGCGGCGATCTCCGGCGTGATCGCGGTCACGTCGTCGCCAAGCCATTCCCACCTGATGGCCGGGTTGGCGCGCAATTCATCGAACGCCCGCTCCTCGAAGGCCGGCGTGCCGTCCGGCCGCATCAGGTCGCGCGTCATGCCGACCGTGAACGTCTCCGCCATCGGCATCACTCCGTCACCGAGGCGAGCACACCCTTGATGCCGGCCATCAGCAGCGTGTGGTCGGGGCCCGTCGCCAGCATGTTGAAGCCGAGCTTCTTGTACTGCTTCGCCCAGGTTGCATCGGCCGCCATGAAGCCGAGGCCCTTCTTGTGCTTCCGGCCCGCGGCCACGACGCGCTTCAAAGCATTCGTATAGATCGGATTGTCGAACTGGCCAGGAATGCCGAGGAAATTCGTCAGGTCGAAATGACCGACCCACAGCACGTCGATGCCGTCGACGGCGGCGATCTCCTCGACGGC
>JBFWQN010000594.1:0-3379 GCA_050249405.1 Hyphomicrobiaceae bacterium
CGCAGTAGATGCATTTCACCATGTCGATGTCGTAGCGCGTGGTCCGCCGGGTGCCGTCGTTGCGCCGCGGCCCCGCCTCGATGGTGATGGCCTGCGCCGGGCAGATGGCCTCGCACAGCTTGCAAGCGATGCAGCGCTCCTCTCCGTTCGGATACCGGCGCAGCGCATGCTCGCCCCGAAAGCGCGGCGACAGCGGCCCCTTCTCGAACGGATAGTTGAGCGTCTTCTTGGGCGCGAAGAAGTAGCGCATCGACAGGAAGAAGGCCGACACGAACTCGGTCAGGAAGAGCGACTTGATGCCTTGCGCGATGCTCATGCGACCTCTCCGTCCCCGCTTATCACCGGATGCCCAGGCCACCGAATTGCAGCAAGCTGGCGACGATCACCACCATGCCCAAGGACAGCGGCAGGAACACCTTCCAGCCGAGGCGCATCAACTGATCGTAGCGGTAGCGCGGCACGATCGCCTTGACCATGGCGAACATGAAGAACACGAACGTGACCTTGGCCAGGAACCAGATGACGCCGGGAACCCAGGTGAAAGGCGCGACATCGAACGGCGGCAGCCAGCCGCCCAGGAACAGCACCGTGGTCAAGGCGCACATGGTGACGATCGCCACGTACTCGCCGAGCATGAAGAGCAGGTAGGGCGTGGACGCATACTCGACCATGAAGCCGGCCACGAGCTCCGACTCGGCCTCGACCAGATCGAACGGCGGCCTGTTTGTCTCGGCAAGAGCCGAGATGAAGAAGACCACGAACATCGGGAACAGCGCCAGCCAGTGCCAATCGAGGAAGCTGGGACGCAAGCCGAGCCATGTGCCGACGCCCGACTGCTGCGACATGACGATAGCGCTGAGATTGAGCGAGCCCACGACGAGGATCACGCAAACGATCACGAACCCGATCGAGACCTCGTAGGAGACCATCTGCGCGGTCGAGCGGAGCGCGCCGAGGAACGGATATTTCGAGTTCGACGCCCAGCCGCCCATGATGATGCCGTAAACGCCGAGCGACGAGATGGCGAGAATGTAGAGGATGCCGACATTGAGGTCGGAGATGACCCATTTGCCCTGCGTGAGGCCGAAAAAGCTGCCCTGCGAGACCGGGATCACGGCCCAGGCGGACAGCGCCAGCACGGCCGTCACCAGTGGCGCCAGCAGGAACACGCCTTTGTCGGCACCGGCCGGAATGACCGGCTCCTTCAGCACGAACTTCAGCAGGTCCGCGAACGACTGCAGCAGCCCGAACGGGCCCACCACGTTGGGTCCCCGCCGCATCTGCACCGCGGCCCAGACCTTGCGGTCCATCAGCAGCAGGAAGGCAATGATGACCAGAAGCAGGACCAGCAGGAGCAGGCTGCTGCCCACCATCCAGGCCAGCCACAAGATGGCATTGCCCCATTCCATCCAGAAACCGGCGAGCGTGCTCATGACGCCTACTCCGCGGCCTGGGCGCGGGGAGCGCCGGATCGGAATGCGCTGAGCTCGGCCATCACGGCCGATGCGCGCGCGATCGGATTGGTCATGTAGAAGTCGGCGACGGCCGGGGCGAACGCCTGCCCGGAGACATCGCCCGCGAGCCGTACGACCTTGTCCAGGTCGGCGGCCGAGGACGGAGCGATGGCGTCGATCTGGGCCAGTTGCGGTGCGGTCCGGTACATGGCCGCACGCAGGCCCGCAAGCGTATCGTACGGCAGCGTCGCACCGAGATGCGCCGACAGCGCGCGCACGATGGCCCAATCCTCCTTCGCCTCACCCGGCGCGAAGACGGCCTTCTGCGTCACCTGCACGCGACCTTCCGTGTTGACGTAGGTGGCGCTCTTCTCGGTATAGGCGGCACTCGGCAGGATGACGTCGGCGCGGTGGGCGCCGGCATCGCCGTGCGTGCCCTGGTAGACGACGAAGGCCTTGCCCAGTCGCGTCATGTCGATCTCGTCGGCGCCCAGCAGCCAGACGATCTGCATGTCGCCCTCGAGCATGCCGGCCACATCCCGGCCCCCTTGCGCAGGCACGAAGCCGAGATCCAGGCCGCCGACGCGGGCTGCCGCGCTGTGCAGCACGTTGAAGGCGTTCCAGCCGGCATCCTTGCCGGACATGGCAGCCTGTGCGATGCGCGCCGCGAGGCCGAGCACGTTCGCCCCGTCCGGACGTGCCAGCGCCGCCTCCCCGACGATCACCATCGGCGCCTTGGCAGCTGCCAGCACCTGGCCAAACGCATGCTTCCCGGCTGCGACGTCAGCAAGTGCGCGCGGCCCATCGCCGAGCCACTCGTGTGCGTAGTTGAGGTCCGCACGTGGCCCGATTACGCCGACCTTCAGTCCGCCCTGCCGCCAGCGCCGCCGGATCCGCGCGTTGACGACGGCCGCCTCGAGCCGAGGATTGGTGCCGACGAGCAGGATCGCGTCAGCCTGGTCGATGCCTTCGATACGGCTGTTGAAAAGATAGCTGGCGCGACCGAGCTCGGGATCGAGCCGGGCTCCACTCTGGCGGCAGTCGAGGCTCTTGCAGTCACCCCGAGACAACAGCTGCTTGACGGCAAACATCTCCTCGGCGCCGGCCAAATCGCCGGCGATGGCACCGACGCGCCCGGCATCGGCACCGGCGAAGCGCGCTGCGATGGCCGCGAATGCCTCGTCCCAGCTCGCAGCCCGCAGACGGCCGTTCTCCCGCAGGTACGGCCGGTCCAGCCGCTGCGTGCGCAAGCCGTCGACAACGTGCCGGGCCTTGTCGGAAATCCACTCCTCGTTCACCGCGTCGTTGACGCGGGGCAGGATGCGCATCACCTCGCGGCCACGGGCATCGACCCGGATCGCCGAGCCGACTGCGTCGGTCACATCGATCGATTCGGTCTTGCGGAACTCCCAGGGCCTAGCGTTGTGCGCCCACGGCCGGTGCGTGAGCGCGCCAACCGGACAGAGGTCGGCGACGTTGGCCGACATCTCCGACAGCAACCCCTTCTCGAGGTAGGTCGTGATCTCCATGTCCTCGCCGCGGCCGATGGCGCCGAGCTCCTCGACGCCCGCCACCTCGGTCATGAAGCGCACACACCGCGTGCAGTGGATGCAGCGGTTCATCGCCGTCTTGATCAGCGGCCCGAGAAATTTCTCCTCCACCGCGCGCTTGGCCTCGGAGTAGCGCGTGCCGCCACGCCCGTAGGCCATCGCCTGATCCTGCAGATCGCACTCGCCACCCTGGTCGCAGATCGGACAGTCGAGCGGGTGATTGATAAGCAGGAACTCCATCACGCCCTCGCGCGCCTGCTTGACCATGAGCGAGCGCGTATTGATCTGCTTGGGCGAGCCGTCGCGATTGGGCGGCAGGTCGTTCACGCCCAATGCGCACGAGGCCTGCGGCTTGGGCATGCCCACCACCTCGAC
>JBFWQN010000595.1:0-3375 GCA_050249405.1 Hyphomicrobiaceae bacterium
CCACTGTGCATCAGGCCCACATGCCGGAAA
This sequence comes from Hyphomicrobiaceae bacterium, assembly GCA_050249405.1. GTDB lineage: Bacteria > Pseudomonadota > Alphaproteobacteria > Rhizobiales > Hyphomicrobiaceae. The sequence continues at coordinate 31 of JBFWQN010000595.1, forward strand.
TCGCCCTCACGTCCCCGACGACAGCAACTGGGATATGGGCTCTATTCGACTGGGTCGATGAGCCGGAGCGGGGGCGGGCCTTCCAAAGCTATGGGCACTATCACGAGGAATATCAAAGAGGTGCAGATGGCAATTGGCTCATCACGAGCCTGCGTGTCACGCGCATAAGGTTTGTTGACATGCCTCCAACGCCAATCAGCGAGATTGCCCGCAGGAACCGCCAAATGGTGGTTGAAATGCCACAGCAACCCGTTACGTCCTGAATGACGTCTTATTGGGACTCCACGATCCGCGACTGGTCGCAGTATCCAACGCTGCGCAATAAAAAGGAGATTCGCCGAATCCTTTCCGCCGTATCGGTACAGTCAACGACATTGCGCCTGCGTCTATCTTGCTTCACCTTCCGCTGGTTTCATAAACGGTCAAGTCATTCACGCCAACGGCGGACGGTACATGTTCTAGTCGGGCACTTGCCCATTGTGCCCTCTCCGATTTGCACCGGTCGGCTTTGGAGGCCGGCCGCAGTTGCGGCAACGGTCTGGCCACAGATTTGAACCTGCGCCGACCACAACTTGCCGTTCTCTAACTCGGCCCCTCCTCATTCGGATGATCAACTGAGTGCGCGCGCATCGTGGCGCTGCGACTTCGTCGCGTGCGAGTCATGAGCACGCTGCCGTGCAGTGTAAGCGTCGTTGTTAGGCCACGGCCTTGAGTTCGGAGACTTCGACGTAGGCCCAGGGTAGGAGCTCGTCGAGGCGGCTCTGAGGATGGCCCTCGACGATGCGTGTGATGACGTCGGCGAGGTAGCGGAACGGCTCGACATGGGTCAGCTTGCAGGTTCATGCGGCCCGCCGGACTATGCCGAACGGGCTCGTTTTCCCCAGGATTCGTCGTGATCGGCATGTGATGGGCTCGGCATAGTTTGCCCTGTGTCTCCGCTCTCAACAGCGGAGAACAGGATGATCACAGAGGAGTACTTGGGCAGGAGCCGGCTGTTCCGGCGCCTGAAGAGTGGTCCCCACAGCCAACTCGTCGAGCTCTACGCGGAGCGTCTCGTCAGAGATGAGCTTGGGCGCCAAGGCACCTGGCGATACCTCAGCGTGATCGGCGGTCTACTGGGCTGGCTCGCGAGAAGCCGCTCGAAGCTGAGGGATCTCAACGAGCCCATGGTCGAGCGGTACCTCCGGCACCGAGCGGGGAAGCCAAGAGCCTCTCGGGGGAGCGGCAGACCCGCTGGCAGGAACGGGAAGGAGGCTTGGCAATGGCTGACAGGCTGGGACTCGAGGAGGCGCGGGCGATCGTCGCCGCGATGCTGAAGGCGGCGTCGGAAAGCGGCCTGAGTTCGCCGCCGCCGTCGTCGACGCCGGCAGCGACCTCACTCATCTCTTGAGGATGAACGGCGCATCGGCGCTCAATGCGAGCATGAGCTACGACAAGGCCCACACCGCCACTAGGTGGCGGAGGGACACCAAGGTCATCAAGCAGCGGCTCTTCGACATGTCGCTGGGCGACGAGAGGCGCGAGATCACCTGATTCTGCGATCCGCTCTACACGCCGATCTGGGGCGGCATCGTCCTCCGCTCCAGCGACGGCACGATGCTCGGCGCTCTCGGCGAGAGCGGCGGCACCTACCAGCGGGACGAGGAGATCGGCCAGTTGGGCGCGAAGATCTTCGCGTCGCTCTGAGATCTCTCCGGGGAACGATGCGGCGAGCCGACGGTCGGGCGCCTGGGTCGAGCGGCTTCACGCCTTGCGGGATCGCACCGCCACGAAGGCGGCTCCCAGGGTGGTCCGTTCGCCGAGAGCCGCGTCCCACGGCGCCAGCAGCTTCGCGAGCGGCAGCCAGGGCGGGAAGAAGATCGCGCCGGACGCATGCTCGCCGCGCAGCCCGGCCGATTGCGCTAGGTCGCGCACTTGCCCCGCCGTCCTGAAGGTTGCGGCGCGCCACGTCATCGAGCCCAGCCATTCGCGTACCCGTCGCCGCGCGGCCCACGGGCTCCACCTGCCCAGTTCGCCGATGATGAGGCGGCCCCCGGGCCTCAGCACGCGTGCCATTTCCCGGACGGCGCCTTCGGCATCGGCAACGAAGGCGAGGACGGCGACGACCGTCACCAGGTCGAAGCTGCAGTCCGCGAACGGCAACCGCAAGGCGTCCGCGACCGCGTAGTGGACGGCCTGCTGCTGCTGCGTCGCCCGGCCGACGGCGTGGAAGATCATGCGCGGATCGATGTCGCAACCCGCGACCGGCGCCGCGCCGGCGCGCGCGAAGGCCAGCGTCAGCGTTCCGTCGCCGCATCCCACGTCCAGGACGGCGCGGCCCCGCAGATCGCCGGCCAAGCGCAGCAGAAGCCGCCGCTCGAGATCCTCGACGATCTCTCCTAGCGACGATGCCCGCCAGGCCGAGTAGACGCCGGGGCCGAACTGGCCGACGGGAACGACGGGCGATGGGCGGTCAGGCATGCCGCTCGTGTCCCGGCGGCTGGCGCGGGACCGGGCAGGCGTTGGAGACCGTGAACGTCATTACCACCTGGCCGGCTCGCGCCGCCTTGTCGAAGGCGTCGGCGAGGGCGGCGAAGACGATGGCGGCGTCGCCCGTCACCATCGTGCTCTTCGGACCGACCTCGGCGCGAAGCCCGTGCGCCTCCAGCGTCTGGCGCACCATGTCGATCGTCGGGCCGAGATGCTCCTGGCGCAGCGGATAGACGCTGATCTGGGCGCTGGAGATCATGGTCGGGCACGCTCCGGGTGTCGGGGGCGGGCATGGTTGCCGGATGACGCCGGGCGTCGCTTAATCTGGCTCAAGGAAGGCGTCGAAGGGCGGGTTGCAAAGCCTCGCCGGGAAGGACCCGGCGGGCCGCCGGATCGCCGATCTGCCGCAGAAGGCGCTCGTACATGGCCTCGTTCTCGATCTCGGCTTCCACGCCGGCGCGACAGGCGGCCTCCAGGGTGCGCGGGGCCCTGACACGCTCCGGCCAGGTGTCCCGCGGGGGCTCGACGCCGAAGCGCGCGAGCAGGGCGAGCACCTTGTCGTAGTTTGTTTCCAGGCAGATGCGAACATCGCCATCGTGCGCCTTTCCGGCGCAATGTGCGTGTAAATGGCTGGCAGTGTCGCCGAACAAACGAACTCAATTGCGTTGACGGCAAAAGCGAGACCAGTCACCAGGATGAAACTTCCAAGCCCGATCGGTGCGGCCACCAGGTTCTGAACCCACTTCATCGTCCGCTGTCGTTGTTCGATGTCGCCGACCTCGCAGACGATTACGCCGCGCGTTACGGCAAGCTCATAGAGATGATTGGCACCAAAGCCGATGGCCACAACTGCGATGAGCTGCGTGAGTGGGCGGA
>JBFWQN010000596.1:0-3364 GCA_050249405.1 Hyphomicrobiaceae bacterium
TACCTCGTCGGTTTCACGCTGTCGCCGGTGCTCTGGCGCAAGCTGCCGGGCGCGCGCTCGGCGGGGCGGGTGCAGTCGGTGGCGCTGCGGCTCGTTTGCGACCGCGAGCTCGAGATCGAGAAGTTCCGCACCGAGGAGTACTGGACGATCGTCGCTCGCCTCGCCTCGGCCAAGGGCGAGGACTTCGAGGCGCGTCTTCACGCCGTGGAGGGCGGCCGTCTCGACCGTCTCGGCATCAAGAACGAGACCTCCGCATCGGCCATCAAGGCGGCCGTCGAGGGGCGCGATTTCGTCGTGCGCTCGGTGGAGAAGCAGGCGCGCAAGCGCAACCCGTATGCGCCCTTCTCGACATCCACGCTGCAGATGGATGCCTCGCGCAAGCTCGGCTTCTCGGCCAAGCAGACGATGAACGTGGCACAACGGCTCTACGAGGGCATCGATCTCGACGGCGAGACGGTCGGGCTCATCACCTACATGCGAACCGACGGCGTCACCATCATCCCCGAGGCTGTCGCCAGCATCCGCCGCCAGATCGAGGCCGATTTCGGCAAGCGCTACGTGGCGCCCTTCATTCGCGAGTACAAGGCGAAGGCCAAGAACGCGCAGGAGGCGCACGAGGCCATCCGTCCGACCGACGTGCGCCGCAAGCCACAGGACGTGCAGCGCTTCCTCGACCGCGACCAGGCACGCCTCTACGAGCTGATCTGGAAACGCGCGCTGGCGAGCCAGATGGCCTCGGCCGACGTCGAGCAGACCACGGCCGACATCGAGGTGAAGGGGCGCGACGGCAAGAGCTACGGCTTCCGTGCCACCGGCTCGGTCATTCAGTTCGACGGTTTCCTCAAGCTCTACGAGGAAGGCCGCGACGACCGCCAGCGTGCCATCGTCAAGGGCAAAGAGGACAAGTCCGACGACGATGATGCCAGCCGTTTGCCGGTGCTCGCCACCGGCGACCGGCTCAAGGACCGGGGCATCGAGACGAACCAGCATTTCACGCAGCCGCCGCCGCGCTATACGGAGGCCTCGCTCACGAAGCGCATGGAGGAGCTCGGCATCGGCCGGCCCTCGACCTACGTCTCGACGCTCGCCACTCTGGTCGATCGCGACTATGTGCGCGTCGAGAAGAAGCAGCTCGTCCCCGAGGACAAGGGGCGGCTCGTCACGGCTTTCCTCGAGAGCTTCTTCTCACGCTACGTCGAGTACGATTTCACGGCGAGCCTCGAGGAGAGGCTCGACCTCATCTCTGACCACAAGCTCGCCTGGAAAGAGGTTCTGCGCGATTTCTGGCGCGAGTTCATGGCGGCCGTCGAGGAGACGAAGGAGCTGAAGGTCTCCGACGTCCTCGATGCCCTGAACGAGCTGCTCGGGCCACACATCTTCCCCGACAAGGGCGACGGCACCAATCCGCGCCTCTGCCCGAAGTGCGGCGCCGGCCTGCTGTCGCTCAAGATCTCGGGCAAGAACGGCGCTTTCGTCGGTTGCTCCAACTACGGCAACGAGGAGACCCCCTGCCGCTACACGCGCCAGCTCTCGCAGACTGGGGACGCCGGAGATGGCGGCCTCGTGGACGGCAAGGTTCTGGGCATCGACCCGCTGTCCGGCGAGGAGGTGACGCTCAAGAGTGGTCGCTTCGGCACCTACCTGCAGCTCGGCGAGGCCAAGTCCAAGGAGGACAAGCCGAAGCGCTCGTCGATCCCGAAGGACTGGGACGCCGCGACCATCGATCTCGAGCGGGCGCTGAAGCTGCTTTATCTGCCGCGCGAGGTGGGAGCCCATCCCGAGACCGGCGAGACGATCTATGCGGGCCTCGGCCGCTATGGACCCTACGTGCAGCAAGGCAAGGTCTACGCCAACGTCGAGTCGATCGAGGACGTGCTCTCGATCGGTCTCAACCGGGCCGTCACCGTGCTCGCCGAGAAGGCGGCAGGCAAGGCGGCGCGTTTCGGACGCGGTCAGGCTCAGCGCAACGTGCTGAAAGACCTCGGCGAGCACCCGAGCGAGGGCGGCAAGGTCGAGATCCTCGAGGGGCGCTACGGCCCCTACATCACGCACAACAAGGTCAACGCCAACGTTCCGCGCGGCAAGGAGCCGACCGAGGTGACGCTCGAGGAGGCCGTGCAGCTTCTAGCCGAGCGCGCGGCCAAGGGCGGGGGCGGAAAATCGAGGTTCGGGAAGGCGAAGGGCAAGGCGAAGCCCGCTGCCGCCAATGACGACGGCGCCGCGCCGAAAAAGAAAGCGCCGGCGAAGAAGAAAGCACCCGCAAAATCGGCAGCCCGAAAGGACGCGGCGGAGTAGCGGGCCACCGCCTACGTGCCGCGCGGCTTGGCCCGTGCGGTTGGGCTTGCGTTGGCCGGGTCCTCGGGCCAGAGGTGCCTCGGATAGCGGCCCTTCATGTCGGTGCGAACGTCTCGCCATGAGCCCGCCCAGAACCCCGGCAGGTCGCGGGTGATCTGCACGGGCCGTCCCGCCGGCGAGAGCAGATGCAGCGTCAGCGGCAGACGCCCGCCCGCGATCGCAGGATGCACCTTCAGTCCATACAACTCCTGCACGCGGCAGGCGACGACCGGCGCGCCCTCGCTCTCGTAGTCGATGGCGTGGCGATTGCCCGTTGGCGCCTCGAAATGAGTGGGCGCCTCGGCCTCGAGGCGCTGCTTCAAGGCCCACGGCACCAGCGCATCGAGGGCGTTGCCCAGATGATCCGGACCGATGTCGGCGAGCCGCGTGGCGCCAACGATGAACGGCGCGAGCCACGCCACCACCGCCGCAGCCAGTGCCGTCTCCGAGAGGTCCGGCCAGTCGCTCGCCGCAGCCTCTCCCGCCGCACGCCGCAGAAACGCCACGCGGTCGCGGAGCTGGTGCTGGGCGCGGGACCAGGGCAGGCGCTCGATGCCGAGGCGGGCGATGCCCTCGGCGAGCGCCATGGCGGCGGCGTCATCGGCGTCGACAGGCCTCGGCTCGCTGGCGAGCGCGATGGCACCGAGGCGCCGCTCGGCCCGCGCGCGAAGCGCCGCAGACTGCGGGTCGAACGCCGTCTCCGTGACAGACACGATGCGGTCGCCCGCGATGTCGTCGAGCTCGGCAGGCTCGAGGCGGGTGGCCAGCAGGATGCGCGCGGCGACGGCCATGCCCGTCATCTCGGCGACGACCAGGAACGGCGCGTCGGCGAGAGGGCTCGCGGCATCCACCGTTCCGGCGCGGCCATTGGCGAGCAGGAACGTGCCGCGCGGTCCACGCGCCTTGGCGATGCGGTCGGGAAAAGCGAGGGCGAGAAGCGCGGCGGTGCTCGTGGGGCCAGTGCCGGCGCGACGTCGGCCACCCGCCCCGGCCAGCCGCTCGGCCGTCCGCGCCCAGCCGGACGCGAGGC
>JBFWQN010000597.1:0-3362 GCA_050249405.1 Hyphomicrobiaceae bacterium
CCCTGCAGCGCGGGCGGGCCGACCAGGCCGTGCTGCTGTTCACCGCCGCGCTCGAGGACACCGGGCTCTCGAACGATCGCCGCGCCGCCATCCTCAGCGACCGCGGCGTGGCCAATGCCCGGCTGAACCGACTGAAGGCGGCGATCGAGGATTTCAACACCTCCGTGCGCCTCGCGCCGGAGGGCGCCTCGGCCTACAACAACCGCGGCAACGTGCTGCTCGCGCTCGGGCTCGCGGCCGAGGCGGAGAAGGATTTCAACCGCGCCATATCGCTGGCGCCGGGCTATACGGCGGCCTACGTGAACCGCGGCAATGCGCGAACGCTGACGGGCGACAGCGACGGGGCTTTCAAGGACTTCTCGCACGCCGCGCGCTTGTCGCCGAAAGCGCCTGCCGCTTTCGGCGGCCGGGGACGCCTGCATCTCTCGGCCAACCGACCGCACGCTGCCGTCCGCGACTTCAGCCGTGCCGTCGCCAACGACGGCCGCTATGGCCCAGGCTACCGGCTCAGGGCGGAGGCATTCGTGCAGCTCGGCCGGTTCGACGAGGCGGTCGAGGATCTCAGTCGCGCCATCGCCTTCGATTCGAGCAACGCCGACCTCTACCTCGCCCGTGGCTACGGCTACCTCGCAGCGCGCAACCCGGCCTCGGCCATCAAGGACTTCCAGCGCAGCGCCGAGCTGTCGCCGAAAGCCGCCGCCCCGCTCGAGGGCCAGGCGCTCGGGCAGGCCAAGGCCGGCGCCTACGACAGCGCCCTCGATACGCTGTCGAAGGCGCTGGAGCTGGAGCCACGCTCGGCCCAGGCCTATGCCTATCGCTCGGTCGTCTACAAGCTGATGGGCCAGGTCGACCTCGGCGAGAAGGACCTCGAGCGGGCGCTGCGCCTCGACGCGGCGCGGCCCGAGGTGCACTGGGCGCGGGGGGAATTGCTCGAGGCGGCCGGCCAGCGCGACGAGGCCGTGGCCGAGCTCCGGCTGGCACTCGCGGCCCGCCCGCACCTGCGGGACGCGGCCATCGCACTCGACCGGCTGGGCGCGGGCGAGGCGCGCGACGCCGAGGTGGCGGAGCTGGCCTTCGGCCGCTGGCGCGTGTTCGTGAGCAAGGGGCGCTACTACACGACGAACGCCGAGCTGCCGCGTCTCACCGTGCCACTCGAGACGATGACGGACGGCTTTGCGCCGCGCATCGTCGAGGTGGAGGAGAAGGGCGGGGCGCAAGCCGGCATCGCAATCCTGCGCTTCATCGCCGGCCAAGCGGAGGGCGACAGCGGCCCCGAGCTGATCGAGCACGGGGCCGTGCTCGATTTGCCGGCGCGGTCGGTGCTCGCGGTCGAGACGATGCGCGAAGGGAAGCGCCAAGCGAGCTGGACGTGGGACGACGACAAGCTGGTCGTCACCGGGCTCGACGGCTTCAAGCAGGACTATGCGTTCAAGAGCCCGAGGGCCCGCGAATCGGTCGCCTCGAAGGAGGAGGCCGAACGGGTGGCCGCTGCGGCCGCCGCCGCGGCCGCGCACCGCGCCCGCCAGCAGCGCGCTCAGCCTCGCCAGACGGATCAAGCCTGGCTGCCTTGGGGCCAGGGCTGGGGCGGCTCGTCCAACAAGGGGGGCGGGCCGCGCCAGAAGCAGCCGAAATCGCTGTTCGAGCTGCTCTTCAGCAACTGAGACGGCTCACGCCGGCTTGTGGTGCCCGTTGGGCAGCCCCTGCGGCAGCGGGGCGTGAGTTGCAGCCTTGGCGAGCCCGGCCAGATCGCCGCCCTCGATGCCGAGCTCCTTCATGAGGCTGTCGACGAGGGGGGCCTGCGAGCGGTAGCGCAGCGCCGCGGCGACAGCCTGATCGGCGAGATTGCCGCCACCGCCGTTGCCGGCCTGAGCGAGCTCGCCGCTGCCACCTCCACTGCTGCCGCCAGCGAGACCAGCCATGCCCTGCACCTGCAGGATCTTGATGCCGTCGATCTGCTCCATGGGCTTCACCGACTGCGCGATGATCTCAGGCAGCGCCTTGATGATCGCCAGCCGCACCTGAAGCGCGATCTGATCGACGGAGAGCACGTTCATCGCCTCGTTGACGGCGCGCTTGCCGGCGGCCTCGACCGCGTAGACCTTCTCCTGTGCGTCGGCCCGCAGCTTCTCGGCCTCGGCCGAGCCCTGTGCGGCGATGCGCAGCTTCTGCGCCTCGGCGTCGGCCGCGACGCGGATCGCCTCGGCGCGGTCGGCCGCGGCGAGCTTCTCGGTCTCGGCCGCCACCTTGACGGCGATGGCCGACTGCTCGGCCGCCTTGCGCGCCTCGATCAGCTGGATCTGGCGCTCGCGCTCGGCGATCTCGGTCTGGCGGGCGGTGACGACCTCCTCGGCCGTGCGCGCGGCGATGGCCCGCGCCTTGTCGGCCTGTGCGTCCGCCTCCGATTTCGCGCGCGAGCGCTCGGCGACGGCGATGTCGCGGTCCTGCTCGGCGAGCGCCACCAGCTTGGCCTTCTCGACGGCGGCCGACTCGACAGCGCGCTGCTTCTCGATCTCGCGGGCCGAGATGGCCTCCTCGGACTGGATGGCGGCTTGGCGGACGAGCAGCGCCGCGGCGATCTTGGCCTGCTCGGCCTCGCGCTCGCGCTCAGCCTTCTGCTGGGCGATGAGAGCCGCCTGCTCGGCTGTGCGGATGGCGATCTCGCGCTGCTGCCCGAGGCGCGCGTACTCCTGGTCGCGGGCGATGGTGAGCTTCTGCTGCTGGGCGTCGAGATTCTTCCTCTCGATCAGGACCTGCGTCTCCTGCTCGATGTCGTTCCGCGTCTTGCGGCGCTCCTCGATGGCCTGCGTGAGGCGCGTGAGACCCTCGGCGTCGAAGGCGTTATCGGGGTTGAAATACTGCTTCTGCGTCTGGTTGAGGCCGGTCAGAGACACGCTCTCGAGCTCGAGGCCGTTCTTCAGGATGTCCTCGGAGACGGCGGCCTGGACCTTCTGCACGAAGTTGACGCGCTGCTCGTGCAATTCCTCCATCGCCATCTCGGCGGCGACGGCGCGCAGCGCATCGACGAACTTGCCCTCGATCAGGTCCTTCAGGTCCGCCGGCTGCATGGTGCGGCGGCCAAGCGTCTGTGCCGCGTTGGCAATCGATTCGAGCGTCGGCTGCACGCGCACGTAGAACTCGGCCTGCACGTCGACGCGCATGCGGTCGCGCGTGATCAGCGCCTGATCCTGGGCCCGGTGCACCTCGAGGCGCAGCGTGTTCATGTTCACGGGAATGGTCTCGTGCAGCTCCGGGAAAACCAGTGCGCCGCCGTTCATGACCACACGCTGGCCGCCGAAGCCGGTGCGCACGAAGGACACCTCCTTCGAGGCCCGGTGATAGAGGCGCGCGAAGACGAGACCGAG
>JBFWQN010000598.1:0-3361 GCA_050249405.1 Hyphomicrobiaceae bacterium
GCCATGCTCGACGATCCGGGCACGCATCTCGCCTTCGGCTACATGGAGGGTACGCCCGACGGTCGCGCGCTGCTCGATCTCGGCGCCAAGTCGCTCGCCATGGCGAAGCCCGTGCTGATCAGGAAGGGCGCGCAGACCGACGTCGGCACCAAGGCCGCGGCATCGCACACGGCGAACCTCACCGGCAGCTACGACCTGTTCCGAGCCGCCTTCCGCCAGTCGGGCATCATCGAGACGCAGGACGTCGAGGAAATCTCGGACTTCGCCAAGGTGGCGGCGGCCCGGCGCTGGCCGAACGGCAACGCCATCGGCGTGCTGTCGATCTCGGGCGGCTCCGGCGTGGTGTTCGCGGATCGGGCGGTGAAGGAAGGGCTGCGGCTGCCGAGCTTCGCGCCGGAGACGTTCAAGGCGCTACGCGCCATCATCCCGTCGTTCGGCGCCGCCGACAATCCGGCCGACACCACGGCGGCCGTCATCAACCAGCCGGAGCTCTTCACCAAGACGCTCGACATCGTTCTCGCCGATCCGGGCATCGACCAGCTGTCGCTGCTGCTGGCGTCGCTGCCGGGCGAGGGCGCCTTCAAGTGCGCGCAGGCGATCACGGCCGCCGCCGCCAAGACCGACAAGCCGGTGCAGGTGGTCTGGTCAGGCCGCAAAGCCAAGTCGGAGGCTGCCTGGAAGCTGTTCACCGAGGCTGGCGTGCCATTCCTGCCCACTCCGGCGCGCGGCGCGAAGGCGGCGGCAACGCTCGCCAAATTCGCCGAGGATCGCCGTCGGCTGTCCGGGCGGAAGGCGCCATCGTTCGCGATGCCCGCGGGCCTGTCGCTGCCGTCCGGCGCCGTGACGCTTTCCGAGGTGGAGAGCAAGGCCGTGCTGAAGGCTTTCGGCGTCCCGATCACGAGCGAGGTGCTGGTGCCGGCAGGCACCGACATCGCCGCCGCGACGAAGGGCATGAATGGTCCCTTCGCGGTCAAGATCGTCTCGCGCGACATCGCCCACAAGACGGAGGCCGGTGGCGTGCAGTTGGGCGTCGCCGCAGCCGATTTGGCGAAGGCCGCCGCTGAGGTCGCAGCCAACGGTCGCGCCTACAAGCCGGGGGCGAAAATCGATGGCGTGCTCGTGTCCGAGATGGCGTCGGGCCTCGAGGCCCTGATCGGCGTGGTCAACGACGAGAACTTCGGCCCCTGCGTCACCTTCGGGCTCGGCGGCGTGCTCACCGAGGTGCTGAAGGACGTGACGTTCCGCGTGGCGCCCTTCGGCATCGAGACGGCGCGCGACATGATCGCCGAGCTGCGTGCCGCCAAGCTGTTCGACGGCTACCGGGGCAAGCCCGCCGCCGACAAGGAGGCGCTCGCAGCCATGCTGGTCGAGGTCTCGCGCATGGCTGCGGCCCTCGGCGACCGCATGAAGGAGATGGACATCAATCCCGTGTTCGTCGGTCCGGCGGGAGCCGGCTGCCGGGCGGCCGACGCGCTGGTGGTGCTGAACTAGCGGCGCTGGAGGAGAGGCCGGCCGTGTCAGTCCTGGGCGGTCGCCTTCGGGTCGAGCAACCGGTGCACATGCACGATGAAATAGCGCATCTCGGCGTTGTCGACGGTGCGCTGGGCGGCGGCTTTCCAGGCTTTGTAGGCCTCGGCGTAGTTGGGATACATGCCGACGACGTCGAGCTTGCTGAGGTCCTTGAACTGGGTGTGGTCGAGCTTCTCGAGCTCGCCCCCGAACACGAGGTGCAGGAGTTGTTTCGGCTTGTCGGCAGTCGTGCTCATGGGGCAGTCCCGGTGGGTTGGCTCGGATGCTCTGTGATGGGCCGTGCGCCAGGTCAGTCGTCTCGCAGGCGCACCAGCCGCTCGGCCGGCTTCTAGCCCACCAAGGCGCCATCGCGAAGCCGTCGCCAGACAATAAGTAGAGGTCTCGGGCGCTGGTCGCGATCGTCCCGATGCCGACCGATGGCCGCCTCGTAGCGTTCGTTGCGCGGTGCCGGACCGTCTGCTAGGCGTCCGGCTTCTGCTCCTGTCCGCCAGAGGCCGCCCATGATCCCGCGCTACTCCCGCCCCGAGATGGTGAAAATCTGGGAGCCGGCGACGCGCTTCCGCATCTGGTTCGAGATCGAGGCGCACGCCGCCACGGCCATGGCCGAGCTCGGCATCGTGCCGAAAGAGGCGGCGAAGGTCATCTGGGAGAAGGGCTCGGCCGCCACCTTCGACGTCGATCGCATCGACGACATCGAGCGCGTGACGAAGCACGACGTCATCGCATTCCTTACGCATCTCGCCGAGCATGTCGGGCCCGAGGCGCGCTTCGTCCACCAGGGCATGACGTCCTCCGACGTGCTCGACACTTGCCTCAACGTGCAGCTCGTGCGGGCCGCCGATATCCTGATCGGCGACGTCGACCGCCTGCTCGCGGCCCTGAAGTCGCGTGCCTTCGAGCACAAGACGACGGTCACCATCGGCCGCAGCCACGGCATCCATGCCGAGCCGACCACCTTCGGAATCAAGCTGGCGCAGGCCTACGCCGAGTTCGCACGCGCGAAAGTGCGCCTGCAACTTGCCCGCAAGGAGGTGGCGACCTGTGCCATTTCCGGGGCGGTCGGGACGTTCGCAAACATCGATCCGCGCGTCGAGGAGCACGTAGCGGCCAAGATGGGCCTCGAGCCCGAGCCGGTGTCGACGCAGGTGATTCCGCGCGACCGGCACGCCATGTTCTTCGCCACGCTCGGGGTGGTCGCCTCGTCCATCGAGCGCTTGGCGATCGAGATCCGGCACCTGCAGAGGACAGAGGTTCTGGAGGCCGAGGAATTCTTCTCGGAGGGCCAGAAGGGCTCGTCCGCGATGCCGCACAAGCGCAATCCAGTGCTCACCGAGAACCTGACCGGGCTCGCCCGCATGGTGCGCAGCTACGCCATGCCCGCGATGGAGAACGTGGCCCTCTGGCACGAGCGCGACATCTCGCATTCCTCCGTCGAGCGCATGATCGGGCCGGACGCGACGGTGACGCTGGATTTCGCACTGAATCGGCTGTCTGGCGTCATCGAGAAGCTGATCGTCTACCCCGAGAACATGCGCAGGAACCTCGACCGGCTCGGCGGGCTCATCCACTCGCAGCGCGTGCTGCTGGCGCTGACGCAGAAGGGCGTCAGCCGCGAGGACAGCTATGCCTGGGTGCAGCGCAATGCCATGCCGGTCTGGCGGGGCGAAGGCGATTTCCTCGCGCTGCTGAAAGCCGACAAAGACGTGTCGAAGGCGCTTTCTGGCGCTGAGCTCGAGTCCTTGTTCGACCTCGGCTACCACACGCGGCATGTGGACACGATCTTCCGCCGCGTTTTCGGCACAGCCTGAGCCGTGCATGAGGCGTGGGTGCC
>JBFWQN010000599.1:0-3348 GCA_050249405.1 Hyphomicrobiaceae bacterium
CGCGCCGTATCTGGGGGTCGCTCAACCGGACGGCGCCCACAGGCTCAATCGCGTCCTCGGCGGCCGCATCAAGTCGGTCGTCGATGCCCGCAGCTCGGGCCTTGCCTGCGCACCGCTCAGCACCGGCCTCACAGTGCCGCCGCTCCTGCAATTCATCACCGCCCGGCTGCTCGACGGTGAGAGCACCGACAACGCGCCGACCTGGATCGCAGCGTTGTGCAGCGACGTCCTGCCGGAGAAGCACGACAAGATCCGCGAGGTCGTTCACCTCGCGATCGAGCAGCGCATCCCGGTGCTGAAGCAGCTGCAGATCGTACCTGGCTAGATCGAGGTCCCTCGGGGCAAGCGCACGCGTCAGGCCGACAGCGGCAGCCAAGGACAACTTGCCCCGGAATCTGGCATCAGCGCTTGCGCACGAACTCCGTGCGCAAGACCAGGCCTTTGATCGCATTGTGGCGGCAGTCGATCTCTTCCGGGTTGTCGGTGAGCCGGATCGACCTGATGACCGTCCCCTGCTTGAGAGTCTGGCCGGCGCCCTTGACCTTGAGATCCTTGATCAGGATGACGGCGTCACCGTCCGCGAGAACGTTGCCTGATGCGTCGCGAACCTCGGCAGCCTTGGCTTTCTCCGCAGCGATCTCGGAAGCAGGCCGCCATTCGCCGGTCGCCTCGTCATACACATAGTCGTCGTTCTGGCCGTTCATATCCATCCTGCGTGGTGTCTCGTTACACTGTGATCCATGTGTCGTGCTGGCAGCGGCTGCAAGGCAGCCTATTGGAGCCTCAATCTCGGATGCGGCACCGCGGCAAACTTCGGCCAGATCCCGACACAATCATTTCCAGATAGCACGTTCAGGAAGAAATCACCATGAACCGGGGAGACACCCAGCACGCCGGCGCCCACCACGATGCTATGAAGATCGGGGCGGTACCCGCCCCGATCTTCATAGGAGATTGGCCGACTTGCGGCTGCCGGCTACGCGGGCGTCAGACTTCTCGACTTGAGGTTCGGCTTTGCCCTGCCCTCGGCAATCATGAGATTGAGATCGCGCACGACGCGGGCATTAATCAGCTCACGCCGACTGAGAACCATCTTGTCTCTGCGCCGCAACCATCGCGCCACCTCGACCCAATCCCACAACGGACTGTCGGTCGTCACGCGCGCGACAGGGCCGGGAAACATCTCCTCGCGATGGCCGTGCGCATAGTTGGAGATGGCTGCCTTGGTGAGGCCGGTACGCTTGGCGATCTCGGACAGGCTGACCAACGGATCCGGCTCGATCCGCTCGACGGTCGCCCCCACCTTCCGCACATCCGACAGAGCCGAGACGATCGCATGCGAAAACGACCTGCCTTCGCGCGCGAAGTCGAGAACCAGCACGCCGCGCTGGTAGGCGATCGTCGCGTCGTCGCAGCCTGCCGCAAAGAAGGCGTTCTCGAAATCCTCCGCGTTCGGATCGATGCCGCTGGCTATGATCGAGAACGCATAAGTTTCCACAGCGCCCTCCCAGGCTCAGGCGGGCGAGCAGACGCACTGGTCCACCGCACGTCGCAGACCTTTCGCGTGATTCCGAGGATTCCGCGGTGTCGACCAGATGGATACCTGGCATCGTTCGCGTGTGTGGTTCGGGCACAACATCCGCCCCCATGACATGATCGTGCGTCCGACGAGCGCCACTGGAGTGGAGCGCCAAGTGGCGTGCTCCCGGCGCATGAGTGTCGCTGTCGGGGCGCGCTCGCAGTGCCTATTTTGTCGTTCGCTCCGACGCGCCATTCGCCGGCGCGGCCGGCGGCGCTGCCGGGCCGCGCGACTTGTGGATCTCGACCGTGGTCGCCGGATCGCTGTCGTCGAACTCGATGGTGATGGCGGTGACGTTGTCGATCGCCCGCGCGTCGATGGCGGCCATGACGAGCTGCTCGGCATCGGCGCCCTGCTCCAGCGAGAGCAGCGAAGCGATTTCCGCGGGCGACAGGGTCTTGGAGAGGCCGTCGCTGCACAGCAACAGCCGGTCGCCCGGCATCAGGGGGCCAGTGCGCTTGTCGAGCTCCAGTGTCTCCTGGTCGGCGCCGACGGCGCGCGTGATGATGTTGGCCTGGCGGTGGTTCGCCGCCTCGGCTTCGGTGATCATGCCGCTCTCGACCAGATCCTGCACCAGGCTGTGGTCGCGCGTGATCTTGGTCAGCACGTCGCCACGCAGCAAGTAGGCCGGCGAATCGCCGGCCCACAGGCAGGCGAAGTGATCGTCGCGCGCAATCAGAACCACGACGGTCGTCGCCATGATCACGCCCTGCCCGCGCTCCTCGCTGGCGCTGCGCAGGCGCTCGTGCGCCGTTTCCAGGCGCGCACGCACCTCCTGCAGCATCTCGCCGGCCGACAGGCCAGCCTCGATGTCCTGCAGGGCGGCGACGACCTCGGCCGACGCGACCTCGCCCGACTGATGTCCGCCCGCCCCGTCAGCCACGACCCAGAGGCCGAGATCGGGGCGATTGAGGTAGCCGTCCTCGTTCATCCGGCCCGCGGTGCCGGGATGGGTCGCCGCGCGCGAGCGGAAGCTGCCGAACTGGGCGACGTCCTGGTCGATGCCGGAATTGGGCATCACGCACCCTCCGTCGGAGCGGCCTTCGCGGGTTGCGCTACTTCGGCAACTATTTCAGGTTCAGGTTCAGATTCACGTTCGGACTTGGCTTCTGCCTCGGTTTCAGCTTGGGTTTCCGCTTTCGCCTGGGTGTCGACATCGCTGCCCCATCGCTCGTCGATCAGGACAGCAAAGTCGCGGCCTTCGGGCAGGGCCGCGCTGGTCATGAGACGCTCGGCCACCCGCGGGCCGCCTTCGGTCCACAACGCCACCTGACCAGGCGCGAGGACAAGGGCTGGATCAGCGATAGGCACGAGGATGTCGAATGCCTCCTGGATGCGCTGAAGCAGCTCGGCCGGCGAGAGGTCGTCGGCCAGCGCGTCGCGCCCCGCCTCTTCCGCCTCGTCGAGAAATTCCATCATCGCCGGCACCAGCGGCGCCCAGTCGGCTGCCGCCGTCGCCGCGATGGTGAGCGGCGAGTAGCGCCCGGCACGGTCGACGCTCGGCATCCACAGGCCGAGCACCCCGCCCGCCCCGCACAGGCCGGGCGGCAGCACGAAGCGCCAGACCGGCGCCTCGAGCCAGGCCTCGCGCCAGTCCTCGCCGTAGCGCTGCTGGGTGTCAGCCATGCCGCGTAGCCACCAGCTGTCCCAGGCGTCGGTGAAATCGCGCGGCAGGTTCTCGCGCACGAAATCGCCGCGTGCCGGCAGCTTGCCAAAAAGGCCGGCACGGGCCTGCGGAGGCAGCGCGACCATGGCCCCGCCCCGGCTAG
>JBFWQN010000600.1:0-3338 GCA_050249405.1 Hyphomicrobiaceae bacterium
CGACAGCGAGCGCCATCCCGACTTCCCCAACATTCCGACCCTGCGCGAGGTCTATCCCGAGCTCGACGACATCTGGTGGTTCGGCCTGTTCGCGCCGGCTGGCACACCCGATGGAATCATTCGCCGCATGAGCGCTGAGATGATCAAGATCGCCGGGAGCGAGGCCTACAAGGCGCAGGTCGCCAAGGTCTCGCTGCGGCCGAAAGCCGGCTCGCCGGAGGATCTGGCGGCGATCCTGAAGCGCGACACCGAGCGCTTCGGGAAGCTCGCGCGCGAGCTCAAGCTGCGCATGGAGTGAGGCGACCGGATCAGGCTCTCGCAAGGTGCCGCGCCGGTCGCCGCATGATAAGCTCGCCGGCGTACCGATAAGCTCAGCAGGAAAACATCACATGAGCATTGCCGACCCCAACCGCACGATCCTGACCGGCGAGAATCCGTTCATCCGCCTCTCGGCAAAGGACGGCGATCCGAACAGCACCGACGCAAGCTACTGGCGGATCAACCTGTCGCCGATGGGTCCGGGTCACGTGCTCTACATGAAAAGCGAGCTGACCGAGGGCAAGTGGTGCATCTGGTCCGACAACATCGCCATGACGCGATGGCTGCAGGGCACTGTGCAGGGCATGCTCAACCCCGAGCTCGCCGACAAGAGCATCCCCTGCTTCGACGCCGAGTTCGACAAGGAGGGCGATCCGCGCAGCTTCTGGACCGAGCGCGTCCTGAGCGACACGGACGACATCACGCTCACCTGGTACGACATCGGAGAGCCGCTGATGATCCATCACCAGCCCGGCTACAATAACCGCAAGTACGGCCTCAACACGGTGCTGATCCCGGCGCTCGGCGCCCGGATCATCCGCAACGGCGTGATCGCCGCGGGTAGCCCCTGGAAGCGCGACCGCGAGGGGCGTCCGTTCTCGACGTGCGCGCTCGCCTTCTCGGAGAGCTGGACGGAGCCCAAGTGACGTGACGGCCCGGGGCGGCGAGCTTTCGCCGCCCCCGCCATCTGCGTCCGCCAAAAATTCAGGAGACGCCCGCGAGCCCGGACGGCAGTGGCGCTCCCCGCACGAACGGCTCGACCAGCGCCATGAACGTCTCGAGCTGGTCGTGGTGCACCCAGTGCCCGGCGCCCGCGATCTGGACGAAGGTGGCGCCCTTGAAATGCCGCGCCCGCCCGTCGACGCGCGGGTCCGAGGCCCAGCTTTCCTTGCCGTAGACCATCAGCGAGGGCGACGAGATGTTGTGCCAGACCGTCTCGATGTCGGCCTGCGGCATGTCGTAGGGCAAGAACACGCGCACCATATTGTCGAACTTCCACGAGAAGGTGCCATCCTCGTTCTGATTGACGCCGTGCACGGTCAGATGGCGCGCCTGCTCGGCCGTGAGGTGCTTGTTCTGCTCCTGCATGCGCTGCAGCGCTTCCTCCACCGACTTGTAGCGACGCGGCAGGCGCCCTGCGGCCTCGCGCTGCTCGTCGATCCAGCCGCGCATCTTGTCGACCATGTTCCTGGCGGCATTCTCGGCCTGCGATTTCGGCGACCGGCCGAGTCCCTCGATGGCGACGAAGCGCTTCACGTTCTCGGGGTAGATGCCGGCATAGCGCACCGTGATGGCGCCGCCGAGGGAATGGCCGACGATGGTGACGGGCGCCAGCTTCAGCTGATGGACGAGTTGCGCCAGGTCGTAGACATAGCCCGCCATCGAGTAGTTGGCGCTTTTCGACCACTCGCTGTCGCCATGCCCCCGCAAGTCGGGGGCGATGACGTGCCAGTCCTTGCGCAGCCGCCGCGCCACCCAGTCCCAGTTGCGGCAGTGGTCGCGACCGCCGTGGACCAGCAACAGCGGAGGCGCCGCCGGATTGCCCCAGTCGACGTAGTGAAGGCGCAGACGCTGCGAGAAGTAAATCCGGGATGCGGGCCCGGTCTCGTCGTTGATGGTCACTTCGGCAGTCCCTCGAGGAAGCTCGCGATGAAGGCGTTGGTCTCGGCCGGACGCTCGAGCTGCGGGAAATGACCGGTCGCCGGAATGATCTCGATGCGCGCGTCGGGCTTCGCCCGCCGGAGCGCCTGCAAGTAGGGCGTATCCTGGCCAGCCGTCATCGGCACGCGCTTGCCGGCAGAGTTGGTGTACGTGGTCTGGATGGCCAGCATCGGCACTTTGATGCTGGCGGCCACCCGGTCCCAATTCGCGATGTCGTAGCGGCCGATATCGACGAACAAGGGGCCCGCGATGGCCGGATCACGGTCGAGCGCGCGCTGGATGATCGCCTGCGCTTTCGCCTTGTCGTAATGCGGCTCGAACATCTGCTCGAAGGCGGAGCGGATGAAGGCGTGATAGCCCAATCGCTCCATCGCCGCTGCGCGCTCGGCCTGTGCCGGCGCCCCGCCGTCAGCCATGCGGCTGCCGTCGACCAGAACCACTGCCTTGATCCGCTGCGGCACCCGCAGCGCCGCCTCCATCGCCACGCGGCAACCCATGCTATGGCCGAAGATCACCACCGGCTGGAGTTGCAGAGCCTCGATGAGCTCGGCGACGTCGGCACCGTGCGTCTCGATGCGGCTGTGTGCTGCCGTGCCGGGCGTCGTGCCGTGGCCGCCCAGATCGACGGCCACGGTCTCGTGCCGATCGCCGAAGCGTGCCGCGATCTCGTCCCAGTCGCTGCGCGCACAGCCGAAGCCGTGCACGAAAACCAGCGGAGGACGGCCGCTGCCGCGGCGCGTGTGATGGATGAGTGGCATCGGAAAGCTCCTGGAAACGGGTTTCAGCTCGTGACGCGACAGCGGCTCCACATCTCGCCCGGGCCATTGGCCGTGGCTCCCGGCGGCCGCCGGAACAGCTCCAGCGCCGTCTCGCCGTGCAGCACCATGACGATCTCGGTGCCGGCCTCCGGCTCCTGCGGAGGAGCGGTATAGCGGAAGCCGTGTCGATCGTAGTCGCCGGTCATGCGCGTTCCGGCATATGTGACGATGTCAGGCCCCTTGATCACGAAATGCCGTCCCTCCCGGCACCACTCGCCGTCGATGGCGTCGGCCAGCGCCCACGTCGGCGCGCCGATGCACAGCGACGCCACGAGCAGCCTGCCTGCCATCCCTAGTCCCGACCGTGCACGCATCCGAGCCTCCGCTCTCCAACCGAGCAGGCGACACGCTAGAGCATTTTCCGATCTGACGGAATCGCGGGGGATTCACAAACGGGACGAACAGTGATTCAGGCTGGGGGCTGGCGGAAGGAGGCCAGCCGCCATGGCAGAGCCGCTTTCGGAAGACCTGCGTAAGCGTCTGATCGACGCCGTTGGGAAGGGCTCGTCCCGTCGCGCTGTCGCCGAAAGGTTCGGTGTC
>JBFWQN010000601.1:0-3327 GCA_050249405.1 Hyphomicrobiaceae bacterium
AGGCCTCGACGGGCTCACCCGCGCTCCTGCGGGACCGGCCGGCCGTGCAGTCGCGGCTTGCCGAGGCGGAAGCGATCCTCAACGCAGCCCGGGCGTACGTCGTCACTGCGGTAGGAACGGCGTGGGATGCCATCGCGTCGGACGAGCCGGATCCCACACGCAAAATCGCCCAGGCACGACTGGCGATCACGCATGCCATGCACGAGGCCGTCCGCGTGGTCGACATGGTGTTCCATGCGGCCGGCACGAATGCGATCCACACCCGCAATCCACTGGAGCGCCACTTCCGCGACATCCATGTCGCCGTGCAGCACAACTCCGCATTCCGGTCGCATTACGAGGGGGCGGGCAAGGTGCTCCTCGGGCTGAAGCCCGCCGATCCCGGCTGGTGATTCAGGCTGCAGGCGCCTTTCGCTTGGAAAGTGGCGGCCTCGCGCGTCAGGCGGCCGTCCAGCCGCCGTCGACCATGAGCACCGTGCCCGTGATGAAGCTCGCCTCGTCGCTGGCCAGGAACGCGATGGAGCGGGCCACCTCGTCGACCTGGCCGATGCGGCCTACCGGGTGCCGCTGCAGCCGCCACTGCATCATCGCTTGCGGGTCCTTCGCCGTGCTCATCGAGTAGCGTGACAGCGGCGTGTCGATCACGGCCGGGGCCACGGCGTTGACGCGGATGCCCTGCTTGGCGAAGTCGACGGCCGTCGTCTTGGTGAAGGAAACGATGGCTCCCTTCGAGGCGATGTAGGCGCAGGCGTTGCCGCCGCTGTTGAAGGCGAGCTGCGAGGCGATGGTGACCACCGATCCGCCGCCGGCGGCGATCATCGGGGGCAGCGCGGCTTTCACCCAGTTGACGGTGCCCATCACATTGATGCGGAAAATGCGCTCCCAGACTGCCTCGTCCTGCGTGAGCACGGTGCCGGCGCCGGTGGAGATGCCGGCACCGGCGACCAGCACGTCGAGGCGTCCCCAGGCGGCGAGCACGTCCTCCACCGCGCGCACGGCAGCGGCCGCATCGCCGACGTCAGCGACGATCGTGCGGCTCGTGCCGCCGGCCTCGGCGATGGCGGCGGCGACACGCTCGAGGCCCGGGGCGTCGCGGTCGACGAGTGCGATCTTGGCGCCGCGTGCCGCCATCAGCGCGGCCGTTGCCGCGCCGATGCCGGAGGCCGCGCCCGTGACGACGGCTACCCGATCCTGGAACATGGCTTCCCTCCCGTTTGTCCTGGCGCTCGCCCGGTCCGTGGCTGTCAGCCGACGTAGGCCTGGCACTCGATCTCGACCTTCATGCGCGGATCGACCAGACCTTTCACCTCGACCAGGGTCGAAGCGGGCAGGTTGGTGCCGAAATAGGCGATGCGGCGGGGATTGATGAGCGGGCGCTCCGTGATGTCGGTCATGAAGACCTGCACCTTCACGACGTGCTCGGGTCCGGCACCGGCCGCCTTCAGGCACATGTCGAGCGCGGTCATGGCGACGTCGAACTGCTCCACGACGCCTTCGGGAATCGAGCGGTCGGCACGGGCGCCGGTGATGCCGGACACCCAGACGTGCGGTCCCGCTCTCGTCACGTGACAATAGTGCGAGACGGGCTCGCGGAGGTCGGGCAACGTGATGCGCTGGATCGTGGTCATGCTAGGCTCCTTCCTGAAGGGGAAACGAGCCACAGGTTAAGCGAACTAGACCCAGCCCGAAAGCTCGCGCCGGACAACGGCCTCGATCACGCGAATACCCTCGTCGCTGTCGTTGAGGGCGGGGATGTAGGCGAAGTCAGTGCCGCCGTTCTCGGTGAAGATGTGCCGGTTCTCGACATCGAGCTCCTCCAGCGTCTCGAGGCAATCGGCCGAGAATCCCGGAGCCACCAGCGCGATCCGTTTCGTGCCGGTCTTGGCGAGGCGAGCCACTGTCTCGTCCGTATAGGGCTGCAGCCACGGGTCCGACCCGAAGCGCGACTGGAACGAGGTGATCCAGCGCTCGGGGGACAGCCCGAGGGCCTCACGCAGAAGGCGTGAGGTCTTCATGCATTGGCAGTGATAGGGGTCGCCGGCCTCCAGGTACTTCTGCGGCATGCCGTGGAACGTCGCGACGATCCGCTCCGGCTCGAACGGTAGCCTGGCGAGGCCGCCGCGGACCGACTCCGCCAGCGCTCCGATGTAGGCCGGATCGTCGTGCCAGGGCGGCGCCACGCGCACGGCCGGCTGCCAACGCAGCGTCATGAGATGCCGGAAGGCCTCGTCGGCCGCCGTACCCGTCGTCGCAGCGGCGTATTGCGGGTAGAGCGGCATGAGAAGGATGCGGTCGCAGCCGGCGCGGACAAGGGAGTCGATGCCCGCACCGGTGGACGGATTGGCGTATCGCATCGCCCACTCCACGACGACGCCTGGGTGGCCCGCGAGCGCCTGCTGCAGCTTCTCGGCCTGCCCGCGCGTGATGGTCTTCAACGGCCCCTCGTTGCGCTCCTTGTTCCAGATCTTGTCGTAGTCGCGCCCTTTCGGTCCGGGCCGCACCGAGAGGATGATGAAATTGAGGATCGGCCACCACTTCCAGCGCGGCACCTCGATGACCCGGCGGTCCGAGAGGAATTGCTTCAGGTAACGGCGCATCGACCAGAAGTCGGTCGCGTCGGGCGTGCCCAGATTGAGGAGCAGCACGCCGACGCGGCCGTGGGCCACGGTGGGGTGGTCGATGGGAAGGGTGGAGCTGGAGGTCTCGAGCACTCTTTGCATGTGCCGCTTATAGCGACACGGCAGCCCGCATGGGAACTCCCACCGCTCGCCGACGCGCCTGCTCGCTGACGATGCACGCGACCTAAGGCAGCCGGAGGCGGCCGGTCATCAGCGCGCCATGCGCCGCCGCGCCGCCTCGAGATAATCCCGTCCGCGCTCAGCCAGCGGCGCCAGATCGAACCTGGAAAACGCCTCGCCGAGAGAGTTTCCGAAGCGGCTGAGATTGTCGGCGAAATCGGAATGACGAAGGGACCGCATCTCGCGGCGGAACGACCGATCCATCGACTTCATAGCGCGGGCCGCCTGGCGGTCGAGGCGGCTGTCGAGACGGCGCTGGCTGCGAGCATGCATGGCCATCGCTATCGCGGCGCCAACGGCGAGTGCGGCACCCGCTGCGACGAGGGGGTGCCGCTCGATGAACACCAGCGTGCGCGTGCCCATTGTCTTGGCCGTATCGACGACACCGCCGTCCGACCGATCGGGGTCACCCGGTCTCCCAGCCAGACCGGTGTCATCGTTCCGCTTTCCGACATTCGATGCCGTCACCCCGTGGGGCGCGTCATGGCCTCGAACTGGCTCGGATTGCACGCTCGCTTGCATGGCTTCG
>JBFWQN010000602.1:0-3322 GCA_050249405.1 Hyphomicrobiaceae bacterium
GGGACGTCGATGGCGATACGGCTCGATGGCGCCTGCTGAACCTTGGCCGCCGCTGCCACGCCGAAGGGGCACAGTGCAGCCCAAACCATCGCGGCCGCGCCGAGAACGGCATCACGTGCACGCATGATCGAAAGGCTCCCAGCCATCCATTCCTGCCGGATCGGACACAAGGCGGCAGATGCGGCTATTTTGCGGCATTCGCCGAGCGGCCGGCGGATGGCATGAGGTTGTGCCCGCGGCGCGACGAGGCTCACGCAATGGCCAGTATCGACATCGACGGAATTGCCGGCATCGTGCGCGAGGTCGCTGCCGAGGAGATCCTGCCGCGGTGGCGGAACCTCGCCGAGGGCGACGTGCAGCGCAAATCCAAAGCCGGCGACCTGGTGACCGTGGCGGATCATGCGGCCGAGGCCGCGCTTTCGAGACGGCTTTCGGCGGCGCTGCCTGGCTCGCACGTGGTGGGGGAGGAAGCGGTCGCGGTCGATGCCCGGGTGCTCGAGCTCTTCCGCAAGGACGAGCCGGTCTGGGTCGTCGATCCGATAGACGGCACGCGCATCTTCTCGCAGGGCGGCACGACGTTCGACGTGATGGTGGCGCTGGTGATCGAGGGGCGTCCCGTGGCCGGCTGGATCTACGCGCCCGCCGAGAACGTGCTCTATCTGGGCGAGGCGGGCAGCGGCGCCGAGATGCGCACCGACGCCGGTGCGACGCAGATCCGGGCGCCACGCGGACTGCCGCTCGCCGCTCTCGAAGGCGTGCTCGGCACCGGCGCCTTCGTCAATCGCGGGAAGCAGGACCCGAAAACCGTCGGCAATCGCTTTCGCGGCTACGTCAGGCCGACCTGCGCCGGCCACAACTACGGCCGCATCCTCGCGGGAGTGAGCCATTTCCTCATCAACTTCTCGACGCATCCGTGGGATCACTTGCCGGGTCATGCCATCGCGGGGGCGGCGGGCTTCCATGCCGCCCGGCACGACGGCGCCCCGTTCGACCCCCTCGATTCGCGGGGCGGCGTGCTGGTCGCGCCCGACCTCGAGACCTGGACCGAAATCCACCGGCTGCTGCTCGGCGCCTAGCTGTGCGCGTCTCGCAACCTGCCGCCCCTTCGGAGCACGAGCCGATGACCGCATCCCTGATCACCGACGTCGCCCGCATCCTGGCTGACGTTGCACGTACCGAGGTGATGCCGCGCTGGCGCAACCTCGGGGCGGGCGACGTCGCGGAGAAGACCGGGCCGGAGGACATCGTCACCGTCGCGGACGGCGCTGCCGAGGCGGCGCTCTCGGCGCGCCTCTCGGCGCTCATGCCGGACGCGGCGGTCGTGGGCGAGGAGGCCGTGTCGGCAGATGCCTCGGTGCGCGAGCGGCTACGCGGCGCAGGTCGCGTGTGGGTGATCGACCCGATCGACGGCACGAGCGCCTTTGCGGCAGGCGAGCCGGAGTTCGCGCTGATGGTGGCCCTGGTCGAGGGCGGGCGGCCCGTGGCGGGATGGATCCACGCGCCGGCACTCGGCGTGACGACATGTGGCGGGGCGGCGGCCGGAGTCTACGAGGGAGACGCAGCAACCGGCGCGCTGCAGCCGCTGGTGGCGCCCGCCTTGCCCGATGCGATGGGCGGTCTCGTCGGCCTGCTCGGACGGCGCAACATCAGCGAGGCGCGCCGTGCCGAGCTGAAATCCAAGGAATCGCACTTCCGCGCGCTGGACGGCGTCACGTGCGCGGGCGTCGACTACGCCCGCATCGCGCGGGGCGTGGCGCATTTCGCGCTCTACAGCAAATCGGAGCCGTGGGACCACCTGCCGGGGCTCGCCATTCTCTCGGCGTTCGGGTTCGAGGCGGCCAAGCACGACGGTTCGCCCTACCGGCCGGGCGACAACTCGGGCGGCCTGCTGGTGGCCCCCGACGCGGCGCGGCTCGCGGCTATCCGGAAGGTAATGCTCGGCTGACCCTCAGGCCTTGCGCACGAACTCGGACTTGAGCTGCATCGGGCCGATGCCGTCGATGCGGCAGTCGATGTCGTGGCCGGCGGTCCCGTCGACGAGGCGGATGTTGCGCACCTTGGTGCCGACCTTCTCGACCAGCGACGAGCCCTTGACCTTCAGGTCCTTGAAGACGGTCACGCTGTCGCCATCGGCGAGGACGTTGCCGTTGGCATCCTTCACGACGCGCGGGCCGTCGTCGTCAGCGGCCGCAGCGCCGGGGGCCCACTCGTGCGCGCACTCCGGGCAGACCAGCAGCGCGCCGTCCTCGTAGACGTGCTCGGAGTTGCACTTGGGGCAGTGGGGGAGGGTGGTCATGAAAGGCCTCGCGTGGTCAGCCTCGACAGCTGTAGCTTGGCAGTGTGCTCAACAGGGATGCTCGCAAACCGAACGGGCGCGCGAAACCAGGATCAAGTGCCATGCCCATTGTCCGAATCGACGACGTGCCGCGTGAGAACTTCAAAGGCGGCTCCACTTACCAGACGATCGTGGGGGACAGCAGTGGCTCGACGCCCCTTCGCTTGGGACGGCAGACATGTCCTCCGGGCTATAAAACCGCACTGCACTCGCACCCGTATCTTGAGACGATCGTGGTCATAGAGGGGCGGGGAGAGGCGTGGATGGAAGGTCTCGAAGGGCTGGCCTCGCTCGAGCCAGGAACGACGCTCATCCTTCCCGCCAACGAGCGGCACTGGTTCCGTACCGTCGGCGATCAGCCTCTGGTCATTCTTGGGATCCATGCCTCGCCGCACAGGATCGTCGAAGTTCACGAGAATTGAGTGGAGGAGCCGGACGGCGTGCCCGGCGATCTACCTGTCGATTTCCCCGAACACGATATCCAAGCTGCCCAGCACCGCGCTCACGTCGGCGAGCATGTGGCCGCGGCAGAGGAAGTCCATGGCCTGGAGGTGGGCGTAGCCCGGCGCGCGGATGTGGCAGCGGTAGGGCTTGTTGGAGCCGTCGGCCACGAGATAGACGCCGAACTCGCCCTTCGGCGCCTCGACGCAGGCGTAGACCTCGCCCTCGGGCACGTGGAAGCCCTCGGTGTAGAGCTTGAAGTGGTGGATCAACGCCTCCATCGAGCGCTTCATCTCACCCCGCTTCGGCGGCACCACCTTCTTGTTGTCGGCCGTGATGGGGCCCTGGCCCTCGGGGGCCATCAGCCTCTGGCAGCACTGCTTCATGATGCGGGCCGCCTCGCGCATCTCGACCATGCGGATGCAGTAGCGGTCATAGCAGTCGCCGTTCTTGCCGACGGGAATGTCGAAATCCATCTCGGCGTAGCATTCGTAGGGCTGCGTCTTCCTGAGGTCCCAGGCGGCGCCCGAGCCGCGCACCATGACG
>JBFWQN010000603.1:0-3299 GCA_050249405.1 Hyphomicrobiaceae bacterium
CTGCGGTCTTTTCCCTGTCGATGCAGCGGATTTCGAGGATCTCCGCGAGGCGATGGGCAGGCTGCGCCTCAACGATGCCAGCTTCTCGTTCGAGATGGAGACGAGCGCTGCCCTCGGCCAGGGCTTCCGCTGTGGGTTCCTGGGCCTCCTGCACCTCGAGATCATCACCGAGCGCCTCGAGCGCGAGTTCAACCTCGACCTGATCACCACGGCCCCGAGCGTCGTCTATCACCTGCACATGACCGACGGCACGGTGCAGGAGATGCACAACCCGGCCGACATGCCGGACACGATGAGGATCGACCACATCGAGGAGCCGTGGATCGAGGCGACGGTGCTGGTTCCCGACGAGTACCTGGGATCGGTGCTGAAGCTTTGCCAGGATCGGCGCGGGCGGCAGAAGAACCTGACCTATGTCGGCAGCCGCGCCATGCTCGTCTACGACCTGCCGCTCAACGAGGTGGTGTTCGACTTCTACGACCGGCTGAAGTCGGTGAGCCGCGGCTACGCCTCGTTCGACTATCACATCAAGGGCTACGAGGAGGGCGATCTCGTGAAGCTCTCCATCCTGGTCAATGCCGAGCCGGTCGATGCGCTCTCGATCATCGTGCACCGCACGCGCTCCGAGCAGCGCGGCCGCGCCATGTGCGAGAAGCTGAAGGACCTCATCCCGCAGCATCTGTTCAAGATTCCGATCCAGGCGGCCATCGGCGCCAAGGTGATCGCCCGCGAGACCATCTCGGCCCTGCGCAAGGACGTGCTCGCCAAATGCTACGGTGGCGACATCACGCGTAAGCGCAAGCTTCTGGAAAAACAGAAGAAAGGCAAAAAGAAGATGCGCGAGTTCGGCTCCGTGGAGATCCCCCAGGAGGCCTTCATCGCAGCGCTTAAGATGGACGAGAATTGAGACCTCAACTGCATTCCTACTTAGGCAGTAGGTTGAGGTATTTATTCCATTGAGGCTTGAGCACATGAATGTGCCGATAAATACAACCCGACGAGGTGACCGCTACGATTTTCGCATCTTCAAGTGCAAAGCGTTCTATCCGCTCTGAAATTTTCTGGTACTTTCCAGAAATTCCTTTCTTGCCAAAGACAGGAATGTCGTACTGTGTCGCGTGCCGTATAGTCGGTGTGCAGAGCGCTACTAAAATCGCGTCTGAGTAGCCCTGTTGGACACTTTTTGCTCTATTGTCTGCCCAGTCGGCCCAAAGGGTCGACTTATCGTAGACTGATCTTGCAGCATCTTCCAAAGGTATCTGCAGCAAGCGATGTTGAAGGGCATTAAGGAAACCCGACGAACTTGCATCGGCGACGAAAGCTACCGAAGTCTTGCGAAGCCAGGACGCAGTCTGAATCAGAAGCGATGCTAACCCCGGCGCCGCAGGTGGCACATGTTCCAGCATTTTTTACCCTACTCAACGCAACTTTTACCTGTCATCCGACATCCAATTAAAAGAGGACGCCGAATGGAAACCGCTTATGCGGATAGAATGGCCACATTGTGTTTTTAAGAGCGCCTATCTTGTCACCCCACCTTGGCGAGTTTCGGCTTCTCGGCCGGGGCCTTGTCGGCGGCAGCGCTCGCAGACGCCCCTGGAGGTGCCAGAACGCTGTCCCAGCTCTCCTGGAAGCGCTTGAGGTTGCGCCGCGTCATCTCGGCGAGGTCGGCCGCACCCTGCTGCTCGAACACCTCGAGCGCCGGCACCAGCGCCGCGGCCGCGGCGAGCCAGTGGCGCCGCCGGTCCTTCCTCTCGCCGAGCCGGATGTGCGCGTTGCCGAGGTTCATCTGCGTGATGGCCCACTTCAACGGCTCGGCCTCCTGCAGGAACTCCTCGAGCGCGGCATTGTAGGCCTCGATCGCCTCGTCGAGCAGCGTCGTGCTCTTGATGTCGCGATCGCCGAGCGCGGCGAGCGCATTACCGAGGTTCATTTGCGTGAGCGCCCACCGCCGGGGCGCCTTCACGCGCGCCGTGACGTCGAGCGCGGCGCGGAAGGCCGTGATCGCCCCTTCGAGCCGGGCGGACGAGCCTTCCTGCTCGCCGGCCCCGAGCAGCGCGAGGCCGAGGTTCATTTGCGCCTCGCCCCAGCGCTCGCTGTCCGTCTCGGCATCGAGCAGCCCCACCGCCGTCCGGTAGGCCTCTGCCGCCTCGACCAGCAGCGGCAACCCGCCGCCCTGCCGCTCCTCGATGGCGAGAAGTACGCCGCCGAGCGCCATCTTCACCGTCGCATGGTCGATGGGCATCTTCTCGGCGGCCATCAGTGCAGCGGCCTCGCGGAAAGCCTGCGCCGCCTCTTGCAGCGTCTCGACCGAGCCGTCGCGCTCGCCTTGGCGCGCCATCGCCTTGGCCAGAGAGACCCGCGCGCGGCGCAGCCCGGCGTGGTCCTTCTCGCGCTCCATCAGCTGGATCGCCTTCTGGTAGATCGTGATCGCGTCCTTGAGCCGTCCGCCGCCCGGGTCGCGCTCGCCCGCCGCGTGCAGCGCATCGCCATGCCCGAGGCAGGCCTCCGCGAGCGCCTTGGCGTTGGTCGTCTCCGCCGCCGAGCGCACGAGCGTGCCATAGGCCGCAAGCGCCTCGGACAAGGCCCCGCCGTCGCCGCGCTCTTTCGCATGCGCCAGGAGAGAGTCGGCCCGTTGCAGGTTGAAGCGCCAGGATGTCTCGCGATCGGCGCGCGGCAGCGCCAGCGCGGCCTCCGAGAACAGGTCCGCAGCCTGGGCGTGCTCGCCTCTCGCCGCCAGCAGCTCCGCGAGCCGTGCCGTAGCGCGCGCCTCCTCGATCATCTGCGCGCGCAGTGCGACGGCCTCGTCCTGGAGCCGCTCCTCCGTGCGTCGCCGCGTTTCGCGCAGCTCGCGCCGCACATGGCGCAGCGCATCCATCGCTCCCTCGAAATCGCCCTCCGCTAGGGCGGAGGCGGCCGCTGACTTCAGTCGCCGCACCTCGACGTCGTCGTTGGCGGGGCGCATCAGCTGGGCCCGAACGTCGGCGAGCCATTGCGCCACCGACTCGAGCCGCGCGATCCGCCCCTCCGCCTCGATGGCCTGCCCGTCGACCAGGGCCACGAGACGCCGCACCGCGCGCTCCGAGAGCCCGAGCCGCTCGCCGAGATCCGCGAGGAACCGCGTGCCCCCGACCAGCTCGAGCTGCTGGGCGAATCCCCGCGAGATGCCGAGCGCAGCGAGGCCTGCAACCTTGCCGCCGGTCGGCTTGGTGTCGCCGGTCATGTCCGTCCCGAAGTCGGCGAGCGCCGGCCCTAGCCGCATCAGCCGCCGATCCTCGTCGACCAGCTGCATGAAGGCG
>JBFWQN010000604.1:0-3288 GCA_050249405.1 Hyphomicrobiaceae bacterium
CTCTTCAACCGTCTCCGCAAGAACGGCTCGAGCAGTCGGAAGATCGACATCGAGACGGGCCCGAACCCCGCACAGATGATGCGCGATCACGCGCGGACGTACGAGGCGCTGTTGCTCAGCGCTGCCGGGGCGGAACTGAACCGGCAGATCGAGCGCGCCTACAAGCGTGCCGAGCAGACGGTGAAAGCACGGCACGGGCTATAGCCTGCAAGGGGGCAGACAATGAACACGATCATGTTGCGGAAGCCGCCGGCTCGGTGCGCGTCGTGCGCGTATCGGCTCGCCGCCATCCTCCACAGCGCAGACGACAGATGCGCGTACCGGCACCGCGTCGAAGGCGCATCCGAGATGGTCGCCTACCCAACGGTCGAGTGGATGCGCTCGCCCGCGGGGGCATGCGGCCCGGATGGCGTGCTCTTCGACCCGCTGCCGCCACCCTCGCCGACGCCACCACGAGCGCCCGCAAGACATGCCTGGGTGGACGCCTTAGCCGAAGCAGCATGATCGCAAGGCGCATCGGCGAGTGATCGGGTGGCATGGCGGCGGGCATGGCAGGGGTGGGAAGTCAGGAAGCACGATCGGTGCCAGCCAGACCCATGCAACTAAGGTACTCCTCCCCCCCCTCTAATCCTATGCGGGCGAATCCCGGCCGCGAAAAAGACTTAACTGAAGCAAAATTTTTTTTGGTTGTGAACCTCTTTGGGGAAAGTGGTTCTCAGTCGTGGCTCTTTAGGCCATATCAGCGCCGACGATCGGGGGATTGAAGGGGATGACGAAGAAAAAACGTGCTCAGGATGGCGGCTTTCACGTCGAAACGTGGCTGCTGGACCGGATCAAGCCCTATCCGGGCAATCCGCGGCTCATCTCCGAGAAGGCGGCTCAGAAAGTCCTCACGTCGATCAAGGAGTTTGGCTGGAGGCAGCCGATCGTTGTCGACCGGGATGGCGTGATCATCGCCGGGCATACTCGCTACGCCGCGGCTCTGGCGGGCGGAATGCTCGAAGCGCCGGTGCATGTCGCAACGAGCCTGACGGAAGCGCAGGTGCGAGCCTATCGGATCGCCGACAATCGAGTGAGCGAAGAGACGGATTGGGACAACGACAAGCTCGTGCTCGAGCTGGGAGAGCTTTCGCAGATCGATGTCGACATCTCCACGCTGGGCTTCGATGAGCACGATCTGTCCGACCTCCTGGGCGATAACGCCTACGCCCCAACTCTGGACCCGCAGAAGTCTGGCGGCGATGCCGTGACATCCGGCGATGTCGACGAGGCCGGGCAGCGCATGCGCTCCGAGGCGGCGAACGCCGGCAAGCAGGACGTCGTGGACGTCATCTGCCCGCATTGTGGCAAGGAGTTCGGCCTGCAGCGTCGGGAGACCGTCTGATGCTTTCGCCGAGCTTCATGGAAGTCGCGACGGCACTCGAGGCTAACGCCTGGACGTTTGCGAAGACGATGCCGAACAACCCGCACGAATACTCGCTGCGGAAGCGCTGGATCGGCGACTTGTCCTTTGACGCGGTGGTCACGTTCATTCGGGAGAAGGGCTACACCCTTCGATTCGGCCGAACGGACTACATCTGCCTGGACGTCAACGGGCGGCGCTACTGGACGATGGGGGCACCCTTGCACGCCACGACGCTCATCAACAGGGCCGAGAACGGCGCCCGCCCGCATCCCTACGACCTCATCGCGCCGCGCTACGATGCGCTGCACTCGAATGCTGCCGCCGTCGCCGAAGATCAGGCTCTGATGGCGCACATTGGCTACGTCGGCGGCTCCGTGCTCGATGTCGGCTGCGGAACCGGCCTGTTCCTCGATTATGTCGAGCCGGATGCCTACGTGGGGGTGGACCCGAGCCATGAGATGCTGTCGGCGATGGCCATCAAGCATCCCCGGAGCGAGACATTGCAGGTGCCGTTCGAGGCATTCTGGACGCCTTATCGGTTCGATTTGATCGTCTCGCTCTACGGCGCTCCGAACTACATTCAGCCGTGGGCATTCGACCGCTTCATCGAGCTGCTGGCGCGCGGCGGACGCTACTTCCTCGTCTTCTACGGCGAGAACTACGTGCCGGTCACGCATCTGAAGACCGGCATCTTGGTGCCGTTCCACCGGCACCCGCGAGACATCCTGCCGGGCAAGATAATTGACCTCGGCAATTACTTCGCGATCGACGGATCTGGCTGACGGGGAGGCGGGGGTGAAATTCTACCTCAAGGAGACCGTCCTCGAGGCGGCGATCGAGCGCATTCGTTGGCTCTTCGACGAGTTCGAGAATATCGTGGTCGGCTTCTCGGGTGGGAAGGACAGCACGGTTGCGCTCAATCTGACGCTGAAAGTGGCGGAAGAGCGCGGCCGGCTGCCGCTGAAGGTGCTCTTCGTCGATCAGGAGGCCGAGTGGCAGACTGTGGTCGACTACGTGCGGGACGTCATGAACGACCCGCGCGTCGATCCCGCGTGGCTGCAGGTGCCAATTCGCATCTTCAACGGCACCTCCGGCGATCAGCAGTGGCTCCAATGCTGGGAGCCGGGCGCGGAATGGATGCGCCCGAAAGAGCCCAACAGCGTGCACGAGAACGTCTACGGGACGGATCGCTTCGGCGAGATGTTCACGGCGTTTATGCGGCACCATTGGCCTGATGCTCCGGTGTGCCTGATCGGCGGCGTGCGCGCGGACGAGAGCCCGGTTCGGCATCGGGCGCTGACGACGAGCCCGACGCACAAGCATGCGACCTGGGGAGCGGTGCGGGACAGCAAGCGGCGCCACGTCACGATGTACCCGCTCTACGACTGGTCGACTTCCGACATCTGGAAGGCCATTCACGAGCACGGCTGGCCGTACTGCAGCATCTACGACGCCATGTGGCAGCACGGCTATGAGCTGCGCGACATGCGCGTCTCAAACCTGCACCACGAGACGGCGGTGATGCACCTGTTCGCGCTGCAGGAGATCGAGGGCGGCACGTGGGAGCGCCTGTCGAAGCGGCTCAAAGGCGTCTCGTCGGCCAAGCATTTGAAGACGGACTTCTTCATTCCCGACAAGCTGCCGCCGATGTTCACGAGCTGGGCCGAATATCGTGACCATCTCGTCGAAAATCTGGCTCCAGAAGAGCATCGGCCGTACTACCGCCGGACATTCAAGAAGGATGACGAGCGGTTCCTGCCGCACGTGCACTTGAAGTTGCACCGCATCCATATCCAGTGCGTTCTCGTGAACGACTATCACGGAAGCAAGCTGGCAAACTCCTACATGAACTTCGGCAAGACCGATTATCGACCGGGGGCGGT
>JBFWQN010000605.1:0-3272 GCA_050249405.1 Hyphomicrobiaceae bacterium
GACCTGCTTGCCGACCTGCTCGAACACGACCCTGGCCGCGATGTCGGTCGAGCTGCCGGCCGTGAAGGGAACGATCACCCTCACGTTCTTCTTGGTCGGCCATTCTTGAGCCTCGGCGGCGCCTGCAACGGCGATCAAAGCTATGGCGCCTGCGGCTAGGCGGGTCAGCATGCAGTTCCTCCCTGCGGGGTTGTTCGTCACGGCGGCGACAATAGAGAGGAAATTCGTCACCTTAACAAGCTGGCTCGAGCCGGCCTCCTGGAACCATGCCCATGCCATCGTGCCGGCTTGCCTTGCGCACGTTGCCGCTTCATCCTGCGGGTGAAATCACCGATCGGCACCAGGCGGCAGACGTTTGAGTGCCACGCCTGGAGCACACGGATTTGGCCCAATCGACAGCGCAAACGATTTCGACCTCGGTTCTGATCGCCGGCGGCGGCCCGGTCGGGCTCGCACTCGCCTGCGAGCTCGGCATGCGTGGCATCGACTGCATCATGGCCGAGAAGCGCGACGGCAAGCTGCACGTTCCGAAAATGAGCCTCGTGAGCGCCGGCTCTATGGAATACTGCCGCCGCTGGGGCATCGCACAAAAGGTGCGCACGGCGGTCTGGTCCGAGAACCACGCTCTCGATTTCGTCTACATGGAGACGCTCGCGGGCCGCGAGCTCACACGCATCAAGGTGCCAGCCTATGCGGTCAAGCGGCCGGACTGGACGCCGGAGGGCATGTGCCAATGCCCGCAGATCTACTTCGACCCGATTCTGGCAGCCCGGGTCGCGGAGCTGCCGAAGGTCGCGCGGCACTACAACACCAGTCTCGTCTCGTTCCGGCAGGACGAGGGCGGCGTCACCAGCACGCTCGAAAAGGACGACGGCAGCCGCCTGGAGGTGAGATCGCTCTATCTCGTGGGCTGCGACGGGGCCTCGAGCATCGTGCGCGAAGCCCTTGGCATCGAGCTCGACGGCGAGGGCGCGATCGCCAACTCGATCAACATCTTCTTCCGCTCCCCCCAACTCACCAATTTGCACGACAAGGGTTGGGCCCGCATATACCGGCCGATCGACGAGGAAGGCTGCTGGGGCGAGCTGATCCCGATCGACGGTGCCGAGCTGTGGCGGCTCACCGTATTCGACGATCCCAGATATGAGGCCGATCCTCATGCCGCATTGCGACGGATGGCCGGGTTCGATGTGCCCTGCGAGATCATCTCGACGCTGTTGTGGGAGCGGCGCGACAGCGTCGCCGAGCGTTATGGCGAAGGCCGCGTCCTGCTCGCCGGCGACAGCGCCCACCAGTCCTCGCCGACCGGCGGCGCGGGCATGCATACCGGCATGGAGGAGGCCGTCAATCTCGGCTGGAAGCTCGAAGCCGTGCTGAAAGGCTGGGGCGGGGAGAACCTCATTGCCTCCTATGAGGCCGAGCGCAAGCCCGTCGCGGATCGCAACATCGACCTGTCGACCGAGACCTTTCGGGCGCTGAGATCAATCCCGCCAGCGTCGCAGACCGACCGCGACACGGCATGGAAGACGACGACGTTGCCGCGCTATTCGATTCCCGATCACGTGCGCTCATGCCCGAGCTTCGACGCCTCGCCGATCTGCGTCGATGACGGCACGCCGCCGCTGCCGAGTTGGACATCGGCCTATGCCCCGTCGACGCGTCCCGGCGCCAGGGCGCCGCACGCCTGGGTCGGCCCGGAAAAGTCGATCCTCGACTTGTTCGGATTTGGCTACGTCTTGGTGGTGACGGGCGAGGAGGACCACGACACGCGTCCTCTCCTCGCGGCAGCCGAGGAGCGCGGTGTTCCCATCCGAATCGAACGCGTCACTGATCCGTCGATTGCCGCCCTTTATGAAAAGCCATTGGTGCTGGTGCGGCCCGATTTCCATATCGCGTGGCGTGGTGACGAGGCACCGGCTGACCCGGCAGCGCTCATCGATCGCGTGCGTGGGGCTTGAGGTCCGCCGAGGGCGGATCCTTCCGGCTTCGTCCGCGGCGCCTGCCTGGCGGACGACCAGAGCTGGCGGTTGCCGGCAAGTCGTCCTACTCTGTCTGCCATCAACGCCAGCCCAGCGCGGAGGACACGCCCATGGCCAAGTTCACCCTCGACCACATGCACATCCGCAGCCCGGACCCGGATGCCACCGCCGTCTGGTTCGAGCGCATGTTCGGTGCTGAGGTGATTCGGACGATGCCGCAGGGCAAGCCGCGGATCGACCTTAAGATCGACGGCACCAACATCTTCATCGCCCCGGCCGGGCCTGGAACCGGCGTCAACCCTGCGCCTGACAATCCGCACCAGGGGCTCGACCATTTCGGGCTTCGCGTGGCCGACATCGACGCCGTCTTCAAGGAATTGAAAGACAAGGGCGTCAACTTCACGGTCGAGCCCTATGACGTCCGGGCCGATACGCGCATCGCGTTCCTGCGCACACCTGAGGGGGTGCTGATCGAACTGCTGCAGCGGCGTTGAGCCGGGACGGTTCGTGGCGCTCAGGCTTTTAATGCCTGGGCGATCTCGTCCAGTGCGGCTGGGTCCTCGATCGTCGCCGGCGTCTTCCAGGTCTCGCCATCCGCAATCTGCCGCATCGTGCCGCGAAGGATCTTGCCCGAGCGGGTCTTCGGCAGGCGCTTGACGACCTTGACGCTCTTCAGCGCGGCGACCGGCCCGATCTCCTCGCGCACGAGCTTCACGACTTCCGGCTCGATCTCCGCGTCGGGCCGATTGACGCCTGAGTTGAGCACTACGAAGCCGACCGGAAGCTGGCCTTTCAGTGCATCGGCGACGCCGATCACCGCGCATTCGGCCACATCTTTATGGCGCGCGACGACTTCCTCCATCTGCCCGGTGGAAAGCCGGTGTCCGGCGACGTTGATGACATCGTCCGTGCGCGCCATGACGTAGACGTAGCCGTCGGCATCGATGTAGCCGGCGTCCGACGTCGTGTAGTAGCCGGGAAAGTCTGTGAGGTAGCCTTTGCGAAACCGCTCCGGGTTGTTCCACAGCGTCGGCAGGCAGGAGGGTGGCAGCGGCAGCTTGATGGCCAGCGTTCCCGTCTCGCCTCGCGCAACGGGCTGGGCCTTCTCGTCGAGCACGTCCAGCGCATAGCCGGGCATCGGCACGGTCGGCGAACCATGCCGCACCGGCAACTGGCCGAGGCCCATTGGATTGCCGCAGATCGCCCAACCCGTCTCCGTCTGCCACCAGTGGTCGATCACCGGCACGCCGAGCTTGGCCTCGGCCCACTTGATTGTCTCGGGGTCTGCCCGTT
>JBFWQN010000606.1:0-3266 GCA_050249405.1 Hyphomicrobiaceae bacterium
CGCCACCGCGTCGCTGACGGGGCTTCCCATCTTCCACGCCGACTTCGACCTGCCGATGGCCCGCGTCCTGCACACCTCGGCGCCGCACTTCTACCGCAACGGCGCCCCCGGTGAGACCGAGGAGGAGTTCGCCGATCGCCTCGCCCGCGACCTCGAGGAGCTGATCCTCGCCGAGGGACCGGAGACCATCGCGGCCTTCATCGCCGAGC
Source organism: Hyphomicrobiaceae bacterium (assembly GCA_050249405.1). Lineage (GTDB taxonomy): Bacteria > Pseudomonadota > Alphaproteobacteria > Rhizobiales > Hyphomicrobiaceae. The sequence continues at coordinate 210 of JBFWQN010000606.1, forward strand.
CGGTGATGGGCGCGGGCGGCGTCGTCGTCCCCCCGAAGGGCTATTTTCCCAAGATGCAGGCCGTGCTCTCGCGCTACGACGTCGCCATGATCGCCGACGAGGTCATCTGCGGTTTCGGCCGCACGGGCCAGCTCTGGGGCTCGCAGTCGCTCGACATCAAGCCCGATACCATCAGCATGGCGAAGGCCATCACCTCGGCCTACATGCCGCTCGGTGCCGTCACCGTGTCGGAGCCGGTCTACGAGGCCCTCGTCGACGAATCGAAGAAGCTAGGCGTGTTCGCGCACGGCTTCACCTACTCGGGCCATCCGGTCGCCTGCGCGGTGGCGGTGAAGACGCTCGAGATCTACGAGCGCATCGACATCGTCGGCCACGTGCAGAAGGTGGCACCCGCCTTCAAGAAGCGGCTGGACAAGCTGAACGAGCACCCGCTCGTCGGCGAGACGCGCGGCCTCGGCCTCATTGCGGGCGTCGAGCTCGTGCGCGACAAGGAGGCCCGCACCGCGTTCGACCTCCGCCAGGGCGTCGGCGCCAAGGTGGTCGCCTTCGCGCAGGAGGAAGGCCTCATCTGCCGGGCCGTCGCGGGCGACACCATCGCCATCTGTCCGCCGCTCGTCATCCAGGAGGGCGAGATCCACGAGATGTTCGACATCCTCGAGAAGGCTCTCGATCGCGCAGTCGACTGGCTGCGCAAGGACGCCTGATCCCGGCCATCCTCTCCGCGCAGTTGCATGAGGTGCGCCGAGTGCGGCAGCATGGCCGGATAATCAGGCCATGCCGGCGCCGCCGGTGAGCCGGGCATTCGCGGAGGGATCGCCGATGAGCTTCGAGAAACCCTACGAAGGCATTCGCGTCGTCGATCTGAGCCAGGGCGTCGCCGGCCCCTATTGCGCCTACCTGCTCGCCCGTCACGGCGCCGAGGTCATCAAGGTCGAGCCGCTCGAGGGCGACTGGTCGCGCGCGCTCGGCGCCCGCTACGGCGATCACACGGCGTTCTCGGTGGCGGCGAACCTCGGCAAGAAAAGCATCGCCGTCGATCTCAAGACCGACGCGGGCCGCGCCATCGTCGACCGCATGATTCCCGGCGCCGACGTCTTCCTCGAAGGCTTCCGCCCCGGCGTCATCGACCGGTTGGGCTTCGGCTACGAGCGCCTTCGCGCCGTCAATCCGGGCCTGATCTATCTCTCGGTGTCGGGCTTCGGCCAGGAAGGCCCGCTGCGCGAGAAGCCGGCCATGGACCCGATCCTCCAGGCCTTCACCGGCTTCATGTCGGAGAACAAGGGGCCGGACGGCGTGCCGCACAGGACGCCCACCATCGTGGTCGACATGTCGACCGCCCTCTTCTCGCATCAGGCCGTGGTGGCGGCGCTTTACGCCAAGGCCAAGGGCGCGCCCGGCCGCCGCATCGATTCGAGCCTGATGCAGGCCGCTGCCAACCTGCAGGCCATCCGCATGATGAGCGCCGTCCGCGACGGCCCGTTCAAGAACGTGGCGGGGCCTGGCGGCACCTACCAGTGCTCGGACGGCCGCTGGCTGCAGATCGCCGCCGTCAAGAACCACGAGTTCGCGGGCGTCTGCCGCGTCATCGGCCGCGAGCAATGGATCGACGACCCGCGCTTCAAGACCACCACCGATCGCTACGCCAACGCCGCCGTACTCGGCCAGGAGGTCACCGCCATTCTCGCCACGCGCCCCGCCGCGGAGTGGCGCGACAAGTTCACCGCCGCCGGCCTGCAGAACGAGATGGTGCAGTCCTACGACGATTTCGTCGCTCATCCGCACACGGCGGCGACCGGTCTCATCACCTGGACCGAGCATCCGGACGGCGGCGCGCCCTGGGCGACGCCCAATCCCGCCGGAACGACACGCCTCGTCAACGGCGCTCCCGACGCCGTCGCTCCCGCCCTCGGCCAGCACACCGACGAGATCCTCGCGACCCTCGGCTACTCCCCCGCCGAGATCGGCAAGCTCCGCGACCAGGGCGTGGTGAAGGGCTGAGCGCCGAGCTGGGTCATGTGCGAAGACGACACAGCTTCCATGCCTCACCACTCGCGTTCCCGGCCGAAGCAGCGCGGCACCGCTACGCAGGGCCGGGACCTTCGCGCTTCGAGACAAGGCCCGTGGATTTTCGTCCTGGGCGGCCCTGGCTCGTCGACGATAGTGTGCACGAGCAAAGTTCGCGCAGCCATCCACCCCCGAAGGTCCCGGCTCTCTGCTGCGCTCACGCGCAACTCCGGCCGGGAATGCACCGTCGGGGGTTTTGAAACGTCACTCACAACCGCAGCCCCGTCGCCGCGGCCACCGCGCCGGGACCGTCGCCTGTGAACAGCTGCGCCAGCCGCTCCTCGTCGATGCGGCCGTCGGCAATCGCATCGTCGCGATGGATGCCGGAGGCGATGAACAGCGCGTCGACGCCGGCACCCTTGGCCGCGGCGAGATCGGTGCGGATCGAATCGCCGATGGCGAGCACCCGCCGGCGGTCCACCTCGCGCCCCCTGAGGCGGGCCGCCTCGGCGAGCGCCGTCTCATAGGCGATCGGAAACGGCTTTCCCGCCCAGAACACGCGGCCGCCCAATGCCTCGTAGAGGGCGCCGAGGGCCCCCGCGCACGGCAGCAGGTCCGGCCCCACGTGCACGACGAGATCCGGATTGGCGCAGACCAGCGTCAGCTCGCGCTCCCGTGCCGCCTCGAGCCTCGCGCGATAATGCTCGGCCGTCTCGCGCCGGTCGTCGACCAGCCCCGTGCAGGCCATCGCCTCCGCCTCATCGATCGTTGCCGCAGAGCCCGGCAACGCCTCGAAGAACGCCCGGTCGCGCCGCTCCGGTCCGATGCGGTGCAGCCGCTGCCAGCCCTGCTCGCGCACATGCCGCAACGCGAGGTCGCCCGACGACACGATCGCGTCCCACGCCTCGCGCACCACGCCCTTGTCGTCGAGCACGCGGGCGACGTTCTCGGCGGGCGTCGGCGCGTTCGAGACGAGCACCACCGTGCCGCCCCGCGCCCGGAAGGCCGAGAGCGCGACATTGGCCTCTGGAAACGCCACGCGGCCGTCGTGCA
>JBFWQN010000607.1:0-3251 GCA_050249405.1 Hyphomicrobiaceae bacterium
GGCTCATCCGGGCAGCGACCCAGGACCGCGAGATGGTCGGTGCGCTTGGAGTCAATCAGTCGCGCCTCTTCACGTTCGTTTTCGCGCTTGGCGCCGGGCTCGCTGGACTAGGCGGCGCGCTCCAGTTGCCCCGCGAGCCAGCCAACCTTGCGCTCGACCTCGCCACGTTGGGCGATGCCTTCGTGGTCGTGGTGGTCGGCGGCATGGGTTCGATCACCGGGGCCTACCTCGCGGCGCTCATCATCGCAGAGATCAAGGCGCTGTGTATCGCACTTGGTGCACAGACGATCTTTGGCTTTCCCGTAAACTTCTCGCGGCTCACGCTCGTTGCCGAGTTCCTCGTCATGGCGACGGTCTTGATCGCCCGGCCATACGGTCTGATGGGCCGTGCACAAGGTATCGTTCGCACGGTCGGGATGCCGGAGGAGCCGCTGCGCCCGGCAGATACGGGATTGAAGATGCTGGGCGCTGCCGTCCTGGCTGTTCTCGCACTGATGCCGGTCGTCGCATACGCCTTTCCCTACGCCACGGTGCTCGGCGTCGACGTGCTGATTGCGGCGTTGTTCGCGACCAGCCTGCACTTCATCATGGGACCGAGCGGGCTCCATTCGTTCGGACATGCGGCCTACTTCGGGCTCGGCGCCTACGGTGCCGGCCTCGCCGTCAAACTGCTTGGGCTCTCGACCCTCCCCGCGCTGGCGATGGCACCGATTGCTGCCCTTGGTGGTGCGCTGCTGTTCGGCTGGTTCAGCGTGCGGCTGACGGGCGTCTATCTCGCAATGCTGACTCTGGCGTTCGGCCAGATCGTATGGTCGATCGTCTACCAGTGGGAGAGCGTCACCGGCGGCAGCAATGGCGTCGTCGGCGTATGGCCCCAGGCGCCGCTCGATAATCGGGCCATGTACTATCTGCTGGTGCTGGTGATCGTGGTCGCGAGCGCCCTGTCGCTGCGCAAGGTACTGTTTTCACCGTTCGGGCTTGCCATGCGCGCGTGCCGGGACAATCCGCTGAGGGCGGAGGCCATCGGCCTCGACGTGCACCGGGTGCATTGGATTGCATTCACCATAGCCGGCGTCGCCTGTGGCATTGCCGGCGGCCTCTTCGCGTTTGCCAAAGGCTCGATCTCTCCCGAGACCGTCCACGTCGGCCGCTCGATCGACGGCATAGTCATGGTGCTGCTCGGCGGTCTTCAGACGGTGACGGGACCGCTCGTCGGCGGCCCGCTGTTCACGCTGATGCAGGATACGATCATCAGACAAACCTATTTCTGGCGCGCGCTGCTCGGCGCGGTCATCCTCGCTATCGTCTTGCTGTTCCCGCAGGGTGTTGTCGGCTCCATCGCGTTATGGAGACGACAGCTGAGCGGAGCGGGCGGGAGGCCGGCGTGAGCGTGCTCGACGTGCGACATCTCGCAAAATCGTTTGGCGGCGTGAAGGCCGTCGACGACGTTTCGTTCAGCGTGGCGAAGGGCGAGTTCCTGGCGCTGATCGGTCCCAACGGCGCTGGCAAGTCGACCTGCTTCAATATGATCAACGGCCAGCTCGTACCGGATGCAGGCGACGTGCTGCTGGACGGCCGTACCATCTCCGGGCGTGCGCCTCGCCGCATCTGGCGGGCCGGAGTCGGGCGCACATTCCAGATTGCTGCGACCTTCGGCTCGTTCACGGTGACCGAGAACGTGCAAATGGCGCTCCTGTCGCATTCGGGCGAGGTCTATCGGTTCTGGCAGCCTGCAGCGCGCAGCCATCGGCAGCGGGCATTGGAGCTGCTCGACCGGGTCGGGATGGCCGAACAGGCGGATCGACCGAGCCGCGAACTCGCATACGGCGATGTCAAACGCGTCGAGCTGGCGATTGCGCTCGCCAACGACCCGAAGCTTCTCTTGATGGATGAGCCGACTGCGGGTATGGCGCCGAAGGAGCGCAACGATCTGATCGCCCTCGTCCGGCGTCTCGTCGAGGAGAGGTCGATTTCCGTGCTGTTCACCGAGCACAGCATGGACGTGGTGTTCCAGTTCGCCGACCGGATCGTGGTCTTGGCGCGCGGCCAACTGATTGCCGACGGCGACGTCGCCTCGATTCGCGCCAATCCGGACGTCCAGGCCGTATATCTCGGCAGTGGCCGCATTCACGAGCGGTTGGGGGATCGAGGGAAGAAGAGTCGGCGGGCGCCCTCCAGCATTTCTGGTGACGGACCATGAGTGCAGCGCCAATGCTATCGCTGGCTCGGCTCAATGCGTGGTATGGCGCAGCGCAGATCCTGTTCGATGTCTCGCTCGAAGTTGGGCGGGGAGAAGCCGTGGCGCTGATGGGCCGCAATGGCGCGGGCAAGTCGACCATCATGAAGTCGATCATGGGGCTCGTCGGTCGGCGCAGCGGGAGCATCGTGTTCGAGGGCACCGATGTCGCGCGGCTCGAGCCGTATCGCATCGCGCGCCTGGGTATCGGCTATGTGCCGGAGGATAGGCGGATCTTCACCGAGCTGACGGTGATGGAAAATCTCGACGTCGGCCGCCAGGATCCCCGTAGCTGGCCGGACGGTACGCCGGCGCCGGCCTGGACGCCCCAGCGGCTGTTCGATCTCTTTCCCAACCTCGGCGAGATGCCGGGCAGGCCGGGCGGGCAGATGAGCGGCGGCGAGCAGCAGATGCTGACGGTGGCGCGCACGCTGATGGGCAATCCCCTGATCGTCCTGCTCGACGAGCCTTCGGAAGGCGTCGCACCGATCGTCGTGGAGCAAATGGCCAGCACCATTGTGGAATTGAAGCGCGAGGGCTTGTCGATCCTGCTTTCCGAGCAGAACATCCATTTCGCGGAGCTGGTGTGCGACCGGGCCTATGTGCTGGAGAAGGGCCAGATCCGCTGGCAGGGCGGGATGGACGAGCTGGCCGCGGACACCGAGATCCAGAAGAGCTTCCTGACGGTGTGAGGGCGCAACTACCATGGCGGTGAGGCGATGAGCGAGGCAGATGTGACGGCGACATGCGACGTCATCGTCGTCGGCGGCGGTGGATCGGGGCTGGCGGCTGCATTGGCGGCTGCGCGCGCTGGCCGAAAAGTGCTCGTGATCGAGAAGGCACCGCAGCTCGGCGGCACCACGGCGCTGTCGGTTGGCACGATCTGCGCGACCGCCACGTCCTTTCAGAAGGCGATGAGGATCGTCGACGCCCCCGATGGACAATTCGAGGATATGGCGAAGTTCGCCGGTCCGCTCGTCAGCCGCGACAATCTCGCACTACGCCGCCTCCTCGC
>JBFWQN010000608.1:0-3239 GCA_050249405.1 Hyphomicrobiaceae bacterium
ATCGGCCGGCTCTTCAGCCACAAAGACGGCAAGGGCTACGACCTCGTGCTCAATGCGCTGCCCATCAACGGCCGCATCGTCATCCGCCACGAGGAGCGCGAGGCCGACACGCCGCAGAAGTAGCGCCGCCGCGCCGTCGGCCCGGGCTTCCGGGCCGATGGGCGTGTCTCATCTCATCGTCTCGCGAACCCGCTCTCAGAGTCTGTCGGCGCCAGTCGCGGCAGCCGGCGGATGTAGGTCTCGTCCTCGAGCGCCGCGATGCGATTGGCCGTGCTCGGGTGCGTCGAGAGCACCACCCCCCGGAACATGAAGCGCGCGTGCTGCTTCTCGTCCGCGCCGAGGACCGGCGCCTGCTCGAGCTTCTGCAAGGCCCCGATCATTGCTTCCTTGCCGGCCAGCGCCGCGCCGATGGCGTCGGCCCAGAACTCGCGCCGGCGCGAGAACGACAGGATGGCGAGCTCGGCGGCCCAGGAGAGCATCCACCGCACGACCTGCTTGGCGCCTTGCGCCAGCATGAACCACACGGTGGCGTTCTGGAACGTGCGCATAAGCATCATGCGACGCATGTCGCCGGAGACCACGTGCCCGAGCTCGTGCGCCAGCACGGCGTTGACCTCGGCCGGCGTCAGCGTGTCGAGCAGCGGCTTGCCGATGGCGACCGTCGCATTCCGCTCGTCGAGGCCCATGGCGAAGGCGTTGTGCACGGGAATGGTGCCGAGTCGTGGCATCGGGATCTCCAGCACGGCACAGTAGGTCTGGCAGGTGTTGGCAAGGGGGTGGCCCTCCGACAGGTGCTGGTAGTTCATCTGCTGCAACGTGGCATCGCGCGCGCCGCCCATGCCGATGAACCCGAACACCGTGCCCCAGATGGGCACCGCGACGACGCCCCCCATGAGCATGACAGCGGAGCCGATGCCGCCGCTGAAGGGCGCGAGCAAGAGCGCGCCCCAGACCACCGCCACCCAGGAGCACCCCACCAGCGCCAGCCAGGTGGGGAACACCGACTTCCGCAGCCCGCGCCCAAAGAGCCGGCCGACGCGCTCGGAGCTCGCGTCGGAGCTGCGAAAGCTCTCCCGCCGCCGCTGCCGGTCCGTCTCGGTTTCCTGGGCGCGTAACGCCCACTCGTCTCGCCACGCCTTCTGGCGCGCCTTCAGCTCGGCCCGTGCCTTGGCCACGGATTCTGCCGCCCTCCACAGTCCCCTGCCTATCGCCCTGAGAACGACGCCGAGACCAACGCCGAGCTTTGTGCCGACGTGCCTGGCTAAACCACCAACCGTCTCCGCCCGCTGGTGCCAGATCAGCCGAGCCACCCGAGCCGCCGGCTCGCGTCGCGCCCTCCGAGCCACGCTCGTCAGGGAAGACGGCTCTCGCAGGCGAGGAGGTTGAGACGAGGCCAGGGGCTGTCGCTGCGGCTCATCCCTCAGAACCCCCATGAGGCCGGCGCTCGTGAGTTCGGCCGCCAGCAGGTGCCACGCGCAATGCCAGACGACGATCGCCGAGACATGCCGTGCCACCGTGTCGGGCGCTGCCAGCGTCAGCCAGCTCGACCGCAAGCGCGCGATGTCCTCGACACACCGCTTGAACGCGGCACGCCGCGCCGGACTGTCGGGGCCGTGCTCGAGGGCCGCCGCCGTCCGCTCGATCATGCGCAGTGCCCTCTGGTCGACCGCCGCGGTGCTGCCCCTCTGCCCGTCGATGATGAGCGCGTGCACCTCCTGATCGAGATCATCCCAGAGCCGGTCCTCGCCCCGGAGCGCGAGCATGCTGCGGGCGCCGAGGCGCGCGCCCTGGCCCATCTCCACCATGAGCGCGTCCAGACTGGCGAACACGCGCTCGGGCGCATTGCTGAGGGAGAGCGTTGGCTTGGGCTTGGGCTTGGGATTGGGCTCGGCCATGTCAGGTCCCCGTCTTGGCGGTCTCGTGTTGCGGTTGCAGCCACGGCAGCGTGCGCCAGTGCTGGCGGCGCATCTTGATCGGGTAGCCGCCCGCCTGCTTGGAGAACACAATCGCCGTCGAGGCATGCGTCTCGCCGGGCAGCCGGCCCGAGAGATACGTGCCGACCTCGAATGGCGTCAGCAGCGGCCGGGGCGCCAGCTTGACGGGCTCGGTGATGTTGACGGACTGGCCGATGTTGCGGCCGGTGTTGACACCACCCATCTGCGTCACCTGCTCGCTCGCCCCGTCGGAGAGGCCGACGCTGTGCGACCAGGACACGTTGGCGTCGCGATAGGGGAACGTCGTGACCCCGAGCGCCGAGGAGATGTGCGTCTTGGTCTTGCCATCGACCGTGCCGCCGAAGAAGACCTGATGATCTGTCTGGGACAGGAACACGTCCGCCCATTGGCCATAGACGCCGTCGAGCTGCGCCACGTCCTGCACGAGCATCCACAGCCAAGCCCCCGACGAGCGCATCTGCGCCACGGCATCGCGCATGAACTCCATGTCCCTGAGCGCCGCGAACTCGTCGAGGATGAACAGCACCGAGGCGCGCCTGGCGTCCGCCTTCTCCTCGAGGGCTGCAAAGGCCAACCCGATCATGGCCCGCAGGAAGCGGAAGCTCGTGGCCATGTCCTTGAAGGGGATGGTGAGGAAGACGGTGATGGTCTCGCGCTCGAGGTCGGCGAAGCGGAAGTCGCTCGTCGCCGTCACCTCGGCAAAGCCGGGGTGGCCATCCCAGAAAGCCAGGTTGGAGTTGATCTCGGAGATGATCGCCGAGAGCAGCTTCACCTCGTAGCCGAGGAACACGCTCCCCTGCCGGCGCACGTAGGCGTGGCACGAGGTCATCGCCATGCGCTGCAGGACGTCCTCGATGTACCGGGGTAGCACCCGCTCCTTGCGGCCCGCCAATGCGGGCAGCGCGCAGAACGCACGGACGCTCGCCAACGTACGGTCGGCTTCGTGCTCGGGGGCCATGTTGACCTCCACCACGAACATGATCAACGCCGTCAGGAGGTTGATGGCCTCGTTCTCGAAGAAGGTGGCTTCCGCCGCCCCTTTCGCCCCCTGCCGCACCACCAGCATCTCGGCCAGCCGCCGGGCCCGGTTGCCGAGCTCGCGCGGGTCGTCCAGCTCGGCCAGGGGATTGTAGCGGTCGGAGGCCGGCTCCCCTTGGCGGGCCAGGGGCGCCAGGCGGAACACCTTGCCGAACCGGCGCCGCTGACGCGCCGTCGCCTCGAACAGCTCGCCCTTGGGGTCGACGACGACCACGGACCCCTTGTAGGTCATGAGATTGGCGATGA
>JBFWQN010000609.1:0-3232 GCA_050249405.1 Hyphomicrobiaceae bacterium
GGCCGGCAACGACGTGCTGCTCGGCGGCACCGGCAACGATACGCTCGTCCACACGGTCGGCGAGGGCGTCGATACGATGAACGGCAACGCCGGCACGGACGTGATCGAGCTGCGCATGACGTCGGCTGATCTAACGACCGCCGTGCGTGCCGACCTGGCCGCGCTGAAGGCCTTCTTGGACGGCCAGATCGCCTCGGCCGGAAGCGTCGCCGCACTCGCGACCCAGGCGAGCGGCGCGACGCTGACGCTGTCGGCGCTCGGCGTCACCGTCTCGACCTTCGAGGCGGCCAAGATCGTCGTCGATGGCGTGGTGGTGCCGCTCGAGTCGCTGCTCAACCAGGCGCCGACGCTGGAGGCGGTCGTCGAGGCGACCGTCGCAGAGGATGGCACGCTCGCCGGCCAGGTGGCCGCATCCGATGCCGATGGGGACGCGCTCAGCTTCTCGCTCTCGCAGGGTCCGGAGCACGGTGTCCTGTCGCTCGACGCGAGCACTGGCGCCTACACCTACACGCCAGCCGCGAACTGGTCCGGCACCGATACCTTCCGGGTCTCCGTCGCCGACAGCTTCGGCCATACGGCGGTGCAGGAGGTGCGCCTCCAGGTGACCGGTGTGGCCGACACGCCGGCACTGAGCGTGGCGGCGACGACAGTCACGGCGCAAGCCGAGGTGCTCATCGGTGACGCTTCCGACAACGCGCTCACGGGTGGTGCCGGTCACAACGTCATCGACGGAGGCAGGGGCAACGACGTCCTGCGAGCCAACGGCGCCAGCAAGGTGACGGTGCCGATCGACATCCAGTCGCTGCTCGCCGACCAGGACGGCTCGGAGACGCTCACCGTCACGATCAAGGGCATCCCAGCCGGCGGCCACCTCTCGGCCGGCACCGACAATGGCGACGGCAGCTGGACCCTGGGCGCGGGAGACCTCGCAGGGCTGACTCTCGCCGCCAGCGTCGCCCACGGCTTCAAGCTGACGGTCACGGCCACCTCGACCGAGGCCGGCGGCGCATCGGCATCGGCGACGGCGGAGATCGACGTCGCAGTGGCCGAGAGCTCCAGCGAGATCGTCGGCGGGTCCGGCAATGACCAGATCGTCGGTGGCAACGGCAGCGACGTGATCTACGGCGGCGGCAAGTCGACGGCGCCGACCTCCGGGGTTGCCTTGAAGGCGCACGTCGCCTCGGCCGCGGACGACGATGTCGTGCATGCCGGCGACGGCAACGACAAGGTTTTCGGCAACTCGGGCAACGACGAGCTGCACGGCGAGGGCGGCAACGACATCCTCTCCGGCGGCCAGGGCCAAGACAGCCTTTCCGGCGGCGACGGTGACGACCGCCTCAACGGCAACAGCGGCAACGACTGGCTGTCCGACGGTAGCGGCAACGACACCGTGGACGGCTCGTCCGGGAACGACCTCATCCTGGCCGGTGAGGGCAACGATCACTACAAGGGCGGCTCGGGCTTCGATACGCTCGACTTCTCGGGTGCCAAGGGATCCATGTCGATCGACCTCTCGGCCAAGACGGCGGATGGCCTCGGTCACGACACGTTCTCTGGCTTCGAGCATATCGTCGGCTCGGCCTATGCCGACACCTTCAAGGGCTCGAGCAAGGCCGACAACCTCGATGGCGGGGCGGGCGACGATTTGCTCCGCGGCATGGCGGGCGCGGACACGCTGACGGGCGGCGATGGCAAGGACACGTTCCAGTGGCTCGCCAAGGACGTCGTCTCCGGCAACAAGCCGCTCGGCGTCGACGTGGTGACCGACTTCGGCGCGGGCGACGTGCTCGATCTGCACGACATGCTCAAGAAGTTCAAGCCGGCGGACGTCGCCAATCACGTCAAGCTGACCGATGGCAAGGACGGCTCGATGCTGTGGGTCGACGTCGGTGGGCACTTCACGCAGGTCGCGATGCTGGAGGACGTCCATCACACGACCGCGGCGGACCTGCTCGCATCCGGCGCGATCCTCGCCTGATCGTGCTGGCTTCGGAGGCGTCGGCTGGGCTCGCGTTTGCGTCGCTCGGCCGAGCCTGCTGAGCGGCCACTCCCGGACTTGGCGTGCAATGCCTAGATAATCCTGGCTCATGCGGTGCCATCGACCGTGGAGCCGGATCAGGCCGGTGCTGGCCAGGGAGGCGCACGTGAAGATCGGAGTGCCGAAGGAGATCAAGGTCCACGAGTACCGGGTGGGCATGACGCCGGGTGCCGTGCGCGAGGCCGTCGCGCACGGCCATCAGGTGCTGGTCGAGATGGGCGCCGCGGCGCGCCAGGGCATCTCCGACGCCGACTACGAGCGAGCGGGCGCGCGCATCGCCGCGACCGCCGAGGACGTTTTTGCCGGCGCCGATCTCGTCGTGAAGGTGAAGGAGCCGCAGCCCGTCGAGATCGCGCGGCTACGCGAGGGCCAGACGCTCTTCACCTATCTGCATCTCGCACCGGACCCGGCGCAGGCGAAGGCGCTCGCCGCCTCGGGCGCGACCGCCATCGCGTACGAGACAGTGACCAGCCCGCGCGGTGGCCTGCCGCTGCTGGCCCCGATGAGCGAGGTCGCGGGCCGCATGGCGGCCCAGGTCGGCGCACACTGCCTCGAGATGGAGCAGGGCGGGCGCGGCATGCTGCTCGGCGGCGTCGCGGGCGTTCCGGCGGCGCGGGTGACGGTGCTCGGCGGCGGCGTCTCGGGCATCAACGCGGCACGGATGGCCATCGGCCTCGAGGCGCGCGTGACCGTGATCGACATCGACGTGGGGCGGCTCTATGCGATCGACCAGATGTTCGGCGCGGCCGTCGATACGGCGTTCTCGACGCGGGCGGCGATCGAGGAGCACGTGCTGGCGTCCGATCTCGTCATCGGCGCCGTGCTCGTGCCGGGAGCGGCCGCGCCGAAGCTCGTGACGCGCGAGATGGTGCGCGCCATGCCAAAGGGCTCGGTGATCGTCGACATCGCCATCGATCAAGGCGGCTGCGCCGAAACCTCGCGGCCGACGACGCATGCGGCACCGACCTACGTCGAGGACGGCGTCGTCCACTACTGCGTCACCAACATGCCGGGCGCGGTGGCGCGGACGTCCACCTTCGCGCTCAACAATGCGACGCTGCCGTTCGTCCTGGCGCTCGCCGACAAGGGCACAGTGCGCGCCCTCGCAGACGATCCGCACCTCGCCGCCGGGCTCAACGTGCATCGGGGCCGCATCACGCACAGGGCCGTCGCCGAGGCGACAGGCCTCGGCTT
>JBFWQN010000610.1:0-3211 GCA_050249405.1 Hyphomicrobiaceae bacterium
GATCACGTCGATGTCGAGCGAGGCCCGGAGCGCATCGCGCATGCCCATGATCTCGTAGGTGCGGTTCATGGCGCGCTTGGTGAAGAGCACCGATGGCCCCGCCGCCGCCGCGATGTCGAGCGCCATGCGCCGTCCGAACGCCAGCAGCTCGTCGGCCGGCACCACGTGATTGACGATGCCGATGGCGTGCGCGCGTGCCGCGTCCATCTTGTCGTTGCCGGTGAGCAGCATCTCGCGAGCGAGCTTCGGGCCCACCGCCCACGGCAGCAGCATGGCGACGATGCCGGTGCCGAAGCGCACCTCCGGCTCGCCGAAGCGGGTGCCCTCGGCCGCGATGGTGATGTCACAGGCGAGCGCCACCTCGAAGGCGCCGGCCATGCAGAAGCCATGCGCCAGCGCGATGGTCGGCTTCGGGCAATCCCAGAAGGCCATGATGAAGTCGAACTGCCGCTCCATCTGGCGGCGCACGTGATCGACCGTCGACATGTCGCGCTCGGCCGACGCCTTCATGTCGAAGCCGGCCGAGAAGGCCCGGCCCTCGCCGCGCACGAGAACGGCGCGCACCCGATCGTCGCGGGCAAGCTCCGCCAGTGCCGCCACGCACTCGTCCATAGCCTCGTTGTGGAAGGCGTTGAGCACCTGCGGACGGTTGAAGACGAGGGTCGCCACAGGGCCCTCGATCTCCACCACGATATGCTGCCACTGCATCGCCACGGCCTCCTCCTGCCATTTGCGCAGGAGCATGCCGGGTCCGGCGGCCCGCCGCTAGGCCGCGACGCGACGCGCCTTCACATTGCGCCGCTTGGGAGCGAGCCCCGCCAGGTCGAGGAAATTGGCGAGAAGGTCGTGGCCGTGCTCGGAGGCAATGCTCTCGGGGTGGAACTGCACTCCGTGCACGGGATGCGTGCGATGCTGAAGCCCCATGATCAGGCCGTCGTCGGTCTCGGCGGTGATCGCGAGGCAGTCCGGCAGGCTCGACCGCTCGACGATCAGCGAGTGGTAGCGCGTCACCTCGAAGCGCGAATCGACGCCTGCGAACAGACCCCGGCCTTCGTGCCGGATGCGGGACAGCTTGCCGTGCATCGGCACCGGCGCGCGGATCACCTTGCCGCCGTAGACCTGCCCGATCGCCTGATGGCCGAGGCAGACGCCGAGCACCGGGATCGACGGGCCCGCCGCGCGGATGAGGTCCAGGCAGATGCCGGCCTCGTTCGGCGTGCACGGCCCCGGCGACAGCACGATGGCCTGCGGCTTCAGCGCCAGCGCGCCCTCGACCGTGATCTTGTCGTTGCGCACGACCTCGGGCACCGAGCCGAGCTCGCCCAGGAAGTGGACGAGGTTGTAGGTAAAGCTATCGTAATTGTCGATCAGGAGGAGCATGCTGGCGACCGTTCCTCAGCGATTGTGCGGTCATAGTATAGCCCGGCGAGCGGGTGGAGCACGAGCCGTCTCGAAAATGCCGGCCGATCCAGCTATTTTAGCGCCATCGGATCCTGCTCCGAGCCAGGGATGACAATGGCCTCGCGCGACGACATCGCTTTCGAGATCACGCCGGACGTGCTGCTCAAGGCTTACGCTTGTGGCATCTTCCCGATGGCGGAGAGCGCCGACGATCCGGCCCTCTACTGGATCGAGCCCCAGGAGCGGGGCATCCTGCCGCTGGCGGCGGTGCACGTTCCGAAGCGCCTCGCGCGCACGATCCGCGGTGGCCGCTTCGAGGTGCGCGTCGACACCGATTTCGCGGGCGTCATCGACGGCTGCGCCGCCTCGCGCCCCGGCCGCCGGTCGACATGGATCAACGATCGGATCCGCAGCCTATACGGGACGCTCTTCGTGCAGGGCCACTGCCACACCATCGAGACCTGGCGGGACGGACGGCTGGTCGGCGGCCTCTACGGCGTCGAGCTCGGCGGCGCCTTCTTCGGCGAGAGCATGTTCTCGACCGAGACCGACGCCAGCAAGGTGGCGCTGGTCTACCTGGTGGCGCGTCTCGTGGCTGGTGGCTTCACACTGCTCGACACCCACTTCGTGACCGACCATCTGCGCCAGTTCGGCACGGTCGAGGTCGACCGGACCGCTTTCCATCGGCAGCTCGAGACGGCGCTGGCCATCGACGGCGACTTCCGCGCGCTGGCCGTCGATGCGCCCGCCGATACCGTGCTGGATCTCGCCTCGGGTCGCGGCGTCACGTCGCCGGAGTGACGGCGGCGAGCTTTGGCGGCGCACGCAAGATGAATGAAGGTTAAATACGCGGTTCAGAGCGGGTTCAGCGGCCGGCTGTCATTGTCGGCATCACGGTCGGACGGAACGAACGCCGCCGACGGACGCCAACCCAGCCGAGGTCACCGCTCATGAAAGCCCTCATCATCGCCGCCGTCGCGCTCACCGCAACGACCACCGTCGCGTCTGCCCAGAGTGGCGTGCAGCATCGCATCGACCGCCGCGAGGCCGTCCAGGAAACCCGCATCCAGCAGGGCCTTCGCACCGGCGACCTGACCCGCCACGAGGCGCGCCGCCTGGAGGCCGAGCAGGCCCGCATCCGCGACATGGAGGCTCGCGCCAGGCGCGACGGCCGCATCGACCGGCGCGAGGCGCATCAGATCGAGCGGGCGCAGGATGCCGCCAGCCGGCACATCGCGGAGGAGCGCACCGACAGCCAGCGCCGAGGCGCCTGGCACAAACGCTGGTGGTAGCTTTTTGCGACTGAGCCTCTCTCTCTCCAGCCTTCGGCCGCCCTTCCCCCGGGGCGGCCTTTTTCTTGTGTGCCAGCCGCCGTTGCGAGCCGGTTCAGCGACGACGCAACGTTTCGGACGGGCGCTCGCCGAACTGCTCGCGGTACTTGCGTGCGAAAACGGCCATGTCGGTGAAGCCGCACTCGAGCGCGATCTGGGTGACGGTCGCCCCATCACCGGCGCTGAGCAGCCGGGTTCTCGCCACCTCGAGCCGGCAGGCCGTCAGGTACTCGCGCGGTGTGCAGCCGAGCTCACGCCGGAACGCGAGCTGCAAAGACCGCAAGCCCACGCCGACGCGCGCCGCGAGCTCGGAGAACGAGACCGGCTCCGACGCGTGTGCGTGGATGTAGTCCCGCGCCCTGCGAACCGAAAGCGACCCGGCTGACGACGGCATGTCGCGGATGGCTTCGCGAACATCCGGAGATGCCGCGACCAGCGCCAGGCCCAGCAAGACCTCGTCGAAATTGCGCATGGCGAGC
>JBFWQN010000611.1:0-3210 GCA_050249405.1 Hyphomicrobiaceae bacterium
AGCAGCGGACCAGGATGTACGTGACGAACAAGCCGCTGAGCATCAGGCCCGGAAGAACGCCGGCGATGAACATCTCGCCGACCGATACTCGCGACGTGAGTGCGAGAATGATCATCAGCACGCTAGGGGGGATGAGTATGCCGAGCGAGCCGCCCGCCGAGATGCAACCGACGGCGATCTGCTTGTCGTAGCCGCGCTTGAGCATCGAAGGCAGCGCAATCAGCCCCATCGAAGTCGTGGCAGCGCCGCTGATGCCGACCATCGCCGCAAACATGGTGCAGATGAGCACAGTGCCGGCCGCCAGCCCACCGCGCAGGCCGCCCAACCAGTGGTACATCAACTCGTACATGTCCTCGGCGATGCCGCATCGCTGGAGCATCGCGCCCATGAATATGAACATGGGCACGGCCACCAGCAGGAACATGTCCATGGCCATGTATGTGCGATTGGCGAGCACCGGCAACGCATGCGGGCCCCACAGGAAGATGATGAACAGCGTTGCCACGCCGCCGATCGCGAAGACCAGCGGCAGGCCTGCCAGCAGGAGAAGCACCAGACTGCCGAACAGGATGATCGTCAGCCATTCAGGGCCAAGGGCGAGCATGAACGTACTCCCGGGGAGATTTGCGTCGTCGCGCGGTGTGTGGCGCGCCGTGGCTAGAGATTCGAGCTGGCAGCGGGCCCCATTCCGGGAATCGGCACCTGCACGGGAAAGACGTCTCTGCCCTTGATGACGATGGCCACATCCCGGATGAGCTTGGCCAGCACCTGCATCAGGAAAAGAAAGCAGGCCACCGGGACCGTCGTGCGCAGCGGATAGTAGATCGGCTTCCAATGCGACATCGTCGTCTCGCCGATCTGCCACGAGTTGATCGTGATCTGCAGCGATGTCCAGAACAGGACGCCCAGGAACAGGAAAGCGAAGCCACTGGTGATGATGTCGAGCAGCGCGCGACCTCGCGGCGAGAGCTGTCCCCAGATGATGTCGACGTTGACGTGACCGCCCGACAGGTGCGTGTAGGCGCCACCAAGCACGATGTAGGCGCCGAATACGAACAGTGAGATCTCGTAGGCCCACTGCGACGGACTATTGAAGAAGTATCTGAGCACGATCTCCCAGACCATGATGGCGAGCATCGGAACGATCAGAAACGCGACGATCCAGGCGAACTTGGCATTCAGCCAGTCCGTGAAGCGCAGATAGGATTCGATCACCTTCACCGTCCACTCCCATTCCAGTCGGTCATTCCGGCCACCGAGCACGCGAGCGACCACCAGCAGGGGCCTGCTCGTCTGCACGGATGATCAACCGTCGTGCTCGTACCCCATGCCGCTGCAAGCGAGCGGCCTTTGCCGTGGAGAATATTCCGATGTCTTGTCGCATGCCCGACTGGCGCAAGGCCTGGGCCGCAGCACATGGCGACGACGCGCCGCTGGCGACGCGCCGTTCAGGCTTCGGCCCCGGAAGTGCACCGGAGCCTCATCGCAGGTGCCTCTCTGCGGGCGCCCTTACGTCGGCAGACGCTTCGGCCCGTAGTAGTCTTTGTGCAGCTGGCGGGCTTGGGTGTAGATCTCGATCACCTTGTCGATGAACTTGTCCTTGCCCTTCTTGGCGACGAACTGATTCCAGCACCACTCGGCGGCCTTCTTCAGCTCCTCGTCCGGCATCATGAGCGTTTGCATGCCGCCATCGGCGAGCTTCTTGCGTCCGCGCGCATCGGTCGCGATGGTCATGGCCGCCAGCTCGGTATTCATCGTGCGCGAGGCGGTGATCATCACCTCCTGCAGGTCCGGCGGCATCTCGTTGAAGGTCTTCAAGTTCATGATGACCTCCACGATGTCGTACGGGATCACCGAGGGGTTGAGGTAGTACTTGCAGACCTCGTGCATCTTCATGCCCGCCCAGGCATCCGGTGAGCCGAACGCTGCGGCGTCGAGAATCTTGGTCTGGATGGCGGTGTAGACCTCGCCGCCCGGCACGGTGACGATCGAGGCACCATTGTGCACCAGCCAATCGGCCCAGATGCCGAATGCACGCACCTTCATACCCTTGAAATCGGCGTACTTCTCGACCGGACGCGTCGACACCATCGCGCCCCACTCGTCCGAGATCATGTACGTCAGGTGGGCGACGTTGTGCGGCTTGTAGGCCTCCTGCCACAGCTCCTTGATGCCCATGAAGTGGTAGATCTGCTCGTAGAACTCGAGAGTCGTGATCGGGAAGAACGGCACCGCCCACAGGAACTCACCCACGGGCACGATGCCCCGGTGATAGATCGACGACGTGACGGCCAGGTCGGCCACGCCCGAGCCGACGCCGCGGAACGTCTCGCCGATGCCGAGCAGCACCTCGGCGTTGAAGTTCGTTACCTCGATGCGACCGCCCGACAGCTTCTTGACGCGGTCGACGAAAAGCTGGGCAGCCTTGTCCTGCGCCTCGATGCCGATGCCGGTCCAGTTGCTCTGGAGCTTCAGCTTGTAGGTCTTGTTCTGGGCCTTGGCGATCGAGGGCATGCCGAGCGCCGCAGCGCCGGCGCCCGCAACCACGGCTGCGCCCGTGAGATAGCTGCGCCGGTCCAGCGCTTGTTTCGACCTTGCTTTCGCATCGACCGGGGTGGAGCTCGCAACAGAAGACGTACGATCGGCGTGCCCGGTGACGACGGCGTCTTTGATAGACTTGTCAGACATTTATGAATCCTCCCATCGGCCGACTCTTGAGAGAGCCTCGCGCGGCCAACGCCATATTTGATGCGCAGGTTGGGACGTTGGCAATGGCAAAGTGATTGGCCGTTCGCCCGCGTCACCATCAGCGTCCGGCGCGTCAAGCTCGCCGCCGCATCGGTCTTCCCGGAACGACGATTGTAGCCGACGCGGCCATGCCGCTCACCCCGACCCAACAGCAACCACAGAGGATCATCGTCGCACTCGGCCAAGCTGCCCAACCGGCGGGCGACTATCGAGCTCGGCCAGAGCAAGGGGCGACACCGCCCCCTCTGCGTCGATCGTCAGGCAGCCTCAGGTCGACGCGGTCGTGGACAGTCCAGGCTAAGGACGAGGTCAGGCTTTGGCCTGCCGACGCGAGTGCTCCAGTAGGCTCATGGAAGCTGCGCCGACTGTAGCCAGTTTGTTGCTCATGGCAGCAGCATCCTCGAGCGAGGTGCTGAGCTCAATCTTTTCCGCCAGCGTGGAGGCGGACGAGCAGCCAAACTG
>JBFWQN010000612.1:0-3206 GCA_050249405.1 Hyphomicrobiaceae bacterium
CGCCTCCTTCAGCGCGGCGTCGGAGAGGAAGTTCATCTTCACGCCGTTCTTGCCGAGGATCGTGCTCGGCGGGGGATTCGGCATCTCGCCCGAAATCTGCAGGAGCCCGGCCTCGTTCGAGAGTTGGACGGTGCGTTGGGCGAGATACGAGCTTTCGAGCACGGCCTCGCGCAAGGCCGGATCGAGCTTCTCCATCGACTGCGTGCGCATGGCGACGTGGCCGGTGCCGGGAATGAATTTCAAGCCGACGTACTGACTGACGACGGGCGTGATGTTGAATGCCGTCATCGCCGTGGTCCAGGTCTCCATGCCGTCGATCAGGCCCGATTTCATGGCGTCGAGCGTCTCGACCCAGGCGACTGGCACCGGATTGAGCCCCATCAGCTGCATTGCGATGCGGCCGAGCTGCGTGTTGGTGACCCGGTTCTTCGTGCCGGCCAGCTGCGTGACGCTGGTGATGGCCGGCTTGTCCTTCCATTTGGCACCGAGATAGAGGTTCCGCATCTCGCAGAGCGAGAACAGGAACTCGAGCTTATGCTTCTCCCGGTAGGGCTTTCGGAAAAGCTCCTCGGAGGCCGGATTGTAGAGGAAATGATAGATCTGGCCCGACGACTGGAACATGTAGGGGAAGTCGAGCGCGTTGAGCCAGGGCGCCACCGAGGACGCGTTCTGGGTCGAGGATGAGACGATATCGAGAATGCCCTGCATGGCCTGCTGGATGCATTTCTCCTCGACGCAGACCGAGCCCGCATTGAGAAAATCGATGCGAATCTCGCCGTCGGTCCGATCCTCCAGGTCGCGAATGAACTCGTAGGCGCCGGCGCGCTGGATCATCACGACGTTGTCGTTATAGATGCTGCCGAAACGGAATGTATGCTTGGCCTTGCTCTTCAGCCGCCGCTTGTAGGCCGACTGGACGTCCTTGGCGAGCGCCTCCGCCGTCATGATGCCCGTCGCCGAGCCGAGCGCAAGGTAGGTCGATGCCAAGCCGAATGTCGAGGCGATCCGCGTGAAATCGCGCCGCGATACGCCGGCCGCCTTCAGCGCCAGACTCTGCGTCGTCTCAAGGCGCTCCTCGTCGATCTGCCTGGCCAGATGACCCTTGCCTGCCATTCGCGCAAGCTCGCGCGCGCGCTCGACCAGTCGCATCTCTGCTCTCCCTTGAAGACGGGACTGCCCGAACTATCGAGAAAGTCCCGAGTGGTGCGTTTGCTCCATGAAACGCTTCCGTCGTTGCTCGACCGGTTGGCGTCTCGATCTTGACTCATCAGGCTGCTTTTGGGCCGTCTCTGGCTTAGCACGAGCATGCTTGCACCCCCGGCTGAGCCTGACAAGTGGTGGCGCGCCCGGGTGCCGTCGGCTCATCGAGTGCCGTCTGCAGGACGATCACGATCGCCCGCGAGCCGGAAGTGGTGCACAAGGCCCTGACGGCGAGCCCATGATCGAAAACGCCGCCTTATCGCTGAGCGGTGAATTGCATTTTGACGTATGAGGACTTCATGCACGGTTGGTTTCGACCGACGCCAATCGCTCCCGCCGCAAACATGGAGAGCCTCGAGCCCGCACGCGGCGAAGACTGGGCGATCTTTCTGCCCCACGCATTGCTACCGAGGTTCCATCAGGCCGTTCCCTAGTGGCTCAGCAATCTACTGATTCAACGATATCATTCTTGGCGGATGGGGAGGGATTCGAACCCCCGGTGGACTTGCGCCCACGCCGGTTTTCAAGACCGGTGCCTTAAACCACTCGGCCACCCATCCGTGCTTGTCGAGCCCGCGCTGGCCGGCAAGACGTCCCGTCGTTTAGCGGTGGGCAGCGCAATCGACAAGGCCGACGCTCGAGGCACTCCTGCGGCGGCAACGCACTGCGTCCGGCATGGGCGTAGCCGGCCGAGGCGGTGGGCGAGCCTACTCAGGCGGCGCTGGACTGGCCGTGGCTCTGCACCAGCTCGTCGGCGAGAACGCCGGCGATAGCCGCGGCCGCCTGCGGAGGCAGAAGCGAGGTGATCCGCGCCACCTCCCGTCGTGCCGCCAGCACGGCGGCCGAGATCGACTGCTGCTCGGCCATGCTGACCACGGCGCGGTCAAGCTCCGAGGCCAGCACGAGGCGGGTCTCCCCCCTGAGCGTCACTCCAAGACGCTTCTCGATGCGATCGAGCACCGTGCCGCCATCCAAACGGCGGGGACTTGCCTGCCGTGACGCGAAAAGCCAACTGAGCTTACTCATACGCGGAGCCTCCTGACACTCTCCACGCGCGAGTGAAAGCACGCCAGCGGCGCCCAGGCTGTAGCGGATCGGCAACAACTTGATCTGCCGATCGAATCGGCTCTGGAAAATGCCTGTCCAGGCCGTTTCGCAGCCTGTGGAAAACCAGGCGGGCGACCGGCGTGAGCTTCCTTCGCCAACGGTCAAAGCAGCAAGCTCGCGAGGAAGCGGATCACGACCAGCGTCATGAACACGGCGAAGGCGAGCTCGAGGCCGCGCTTGGTGAGGCCGTGCGAGATGCGGGCTCCGAGCGGCGCGCCGAGAAGACCGGTTGGGATGGCGAGCGCAGCGCCGAGCAGACTCACGTAGCCGATCGTGCCCGGCGGCATGCCGGTGGTGCCCCAGCCGGCCCACATGAAGCCCAGGAGGCCGGGGATCGCGATCAGCGGGCCGAAGCCGGAGGACGTCGCCACGGCCTGGTGCAGCGGCCGACCATAGAGCGTCATCAGGATCACGACGTAGGCACCGCCCCCGACGCTCATGAGGGTCGAGACAGCGCCGAGCACCACGCCGTAGGCCTCGATGGCCAGGCTTTGCGGAATCTCGGAGCCGAGGCGCCATTCGTCACGACCGAGGAACATGCGGAGCGCGAGTGCACTGCCCATCACGACCCAAACCCATTTGAGTACGCTGCCACCGGAGCTGCCCGCCACCAGCGAGCCGAGGACGACGCCGGCGACCACGGGCACGGCCATGCGGCGAACGAAGGCCAGATCGGCGATGCCGCGAGCGCGATGGGCCATGAACGAGCGCAGCGTGGTCGGCGCGATGATGGCGAGAGCCGTGCCGGTGGTCAGGTGCATGCGGACGGCCTCGTCGACCCCGAGCCAGCGGAACGCCTCGTAGAGCGTGACGACGACCACCGCGCCCCCACCGATACCGAGCAGGCCGGCAAGGAAGCCGGAGAGAAAGCCCGCGGCGGCCAGCGCCAGATCGGAAGA
>JBFWQN010000613.1:0-3206 GCA_050249405.1 Hyphomicrobiaceae bacterium
CAGCGCACAGGTGATGTAGAAGGGGAACGGCTGACGGGTCGAACCGGCGGCGACCTGCGCCTGGCGCAGGAGATCGGAGAATCGGGTTTCGTATAGCAGCGTGAAATCGCCGATCTTGATCTCGCTGAACTTGATGGCGAGCCCGATCACCACGACGAGCGCGCTCTCCTTCAGCACCAGTTGCCAGACGTTGCCGAGGCCGGGGATCGCGTAGCGCAGCACCTGCGGGCCGGTGACGCGGCGCACGAGTGTCCAGCCCGACATGCCGCAGGCCCTTGCCGCCTCGATCTCGCCGTGTGGGACCGCGGCCCAGGCGCCGCGGAACACCTCCGCCTGATAGGCACCGGAGACCAGACCGATCGCCAGGGTGCCGACGAGGAACGTCGGCAATTCGACAAAGCCGTCGTAGCCGAACAGAACCTTTGCGAGATAGGCGAGGCCGGCGGCGAGGCCAAAGTAGAACAGGTAGAGGACGAGCAGGTCCGGTACACCGCGCAGCACCGTCGTATAGGTGTCTGCGGCAGCCCGCGATGCGGCCGATGGGGACATCTTCGCGCGGGCGGCGAGAGCGCCGAATACGACGCCGAACAGGAAGGCGGTGATCGCGACGCTCAGCGTCATCAGCGTCGCGAACACCATCTCGTCGAGCCACCCTTCGGGGCCCCACTGCATCAGCTCGAAATAGGTCTTGAATTTCATGACGCCCCGTGCGTGGCGAGTGGGCGGTGGCGGGCGGAGCCGACGCGCGCATCGCGCCGGATCGCCACCCGCCACGCGCCGTCTCACGACCGGCTGCTCACCCCTTCGGCGTCATGTCGATCTTGAACCACTTCATGGACAGCGTCTTGATCGTGCCGTCCTTCTTCGCGCTCTCGACGGCCGCGGTCAGCTTGTCGCGCAGCGCGGTGTCCTCCTTGCGCACGCCGCAGGCGACACCGAGGCCGAGCAGCCCGCCGGAGAACGCCGGCCCGACGATCACCATGTCCTTGCCGGTTGGCGTGTCCATCGTCGCCTTGAACGCCGAGTGAGCGGCGACCAGCACGTCGACGCGGCCAGAGGCGAGATCGAGATCGTGCTGCTCGGTCGTCTTGTAGAGACGCACCTCTGCGACGTCCTTGAAGTACCTTTCGGCGAAGTTCGAGTTCGTGGTCGAGCCCTGCACGCCGATTACCTTGCCCTTGAGCATCGGCTTGATCTTGGCGATCAGCGCTTCGGCGCCCTTCTCGTCCTTCGACAGGTTGGCATCCCCACCCGGCATCTTCTCGAGCCCGGAGCCCTTCAGCGCCATGAATCCGTGCGGCCCGCCCGCGTAGGCGATCGAGAAGTCGATCGTCTCCTTGCGCTTCGGCGTGATGTTCATGCCGGCCATGATGACATCGTACTTCTTGGCGAGCAGCGAGGGGATGATGCCGTCCCAGTCCTGCTGGACGACCTCGCACTCGAGTTTGGCGCGCTTGCACAATTCCTTGGCGAGATCGATCTCGAAGCCCTCGAGCTGGCCTTTCGTATTGACGAAGTTCCAGGGGGCGTATGCGCCTTCCGTGGCGATCTTGACCTTCTGCGCCTGCGCCGCGCCGGCCGAAATGGTGGCGGCAATCGCCAGCACGGCGATGCCGAAAATCTTTCCAACTCTCATGTAGCTCTCCCTTTGCTGTCTGATCACTGCTGAAGCCCGTCCCCGCCGCCTTGCGGAGGCTCAGACGCGCAACTGGCTCGAAATGAACTGTCGGCAGCGCTCCGAGCGCGGGCTCTGGAACACCTGGTCGGGTGGGCCGTCCTCCTCCACGACACCCTGATGCAGGAACACGACGCGGCTCGCCACCTCCTTCGCAAACCCCATCTCGTGCGTGACGAGAAGCATCGTGCGTCCTTCCTCGGCGATGGCGCGGATGACACGCAGGACTTCACCGACCAGCTCCGGATCGAGCGCCGAGGTCGGCTCGTCGAACAGCATGACGCGCGGTCGCATGGCGAGTGCGCGCGCGATCGCTGCCCGCTGCTGCTGTCCGCCGGACAGTTGCGAGGGATAGGCGTCCACTTTGTCGACGATGCCGACGCGCGCCAGCAGTGCCACGGATTCCTCGCGCACTTCGGCTTTCGGGCGGCGCTGCACGTGAACAGGCGCCTCCATCACGTTCTCGAGGATGGTCAGATGCGACCACAGGTTGAAGCTCTGGAACACCATGCCGAGCTGGGTACGCATCCGGTCGATCTGGCCGCGGTCGGCCGGCTCTCGCCCGCCACCGCGCCGCTGTTTCAGCCGGATCTCCTCGCCATCGAGCGCAACGGTGCCCTCGTCCGGCACCTCGAGCATGTTCATGCATCTCAGGAAAGTCGACTTGCCCGAGCCCGACGAGCCGATGATGGCGATCACGTCGCCGTCGTGCGCCGCAAGCGAGATGCCCTTGAGCACCTCGACCGGACCGAAACGCTTGACTATTCCGTCGGCCTGGAGGGCGACGCGACCATTGCTTGCCATGGATAGGAAGGTTCCACGCCGCTCAAGCGTTGGCAAGCGGCTTCCTGCTTGAAAATGCTGCACTTGCCGGCCCAGGGTCCAGGCGGATCACGACCCGCCGGGCCGCTGAGCGATCTCGCGCTCCAGCGACTGGAGCAGGGCCCCGCGATCCTCCTGGAAATCGCCCGCGATCCATCGCGCCTCGATGACACCGAGCAAGCGCCCGATCTCAGGACCGGCAGCCACGCCGAGCGCCTTGACATCGTGGCCGGTGAGGGGAAAGCGCAGCGGCTGATGGTGCGCGGCGATATCGAGGGCATTTCGCCAGGCGGCGAAGCCGGGCCACGTTTCGGGGGCGGGGGCATCGGCAGCGACGGCAGCGAGCGCGGCGGAGAGCAGCACTGCGCGCTCGCTGCCGGTGGTGCCGAGCCGGTAGACCATCGCCCGGACTCTGGCTTCGTCCGGCGCAGCAGTGGGCCGGCCGGCGAGCACGATCGCAGCCGCCCGCAGGGCCTTCGCCTCGGCGTTCGAGAGCGCTAGTCGGGCGGCGAGACGCTCGGCGTCGGCGGCGTCGTGCACCGCGAGGGCCGCGAGGCGGAGCGCACGATCCGGCGTCCGACCGAGGGCTGCCTCGAGGGCCACGAGCGCCGACAGCACGGCTGGCCTGGGCGCCGCCGGGACGATCAGTGTGAGGAGCCCGAGCCCGCGCATCAGATCAAGGGTAGCGACACCACCCCGCGCAACGAGC
>JBFWQN010000614.1:0-3152 GCA_050249405.1 Hyphomicrobiaceae bacterium
GAGGTGTTCCGCAAGCTCGACGCCATCGCCAGGCCCGGCGCCGTGCTGGCCAGCAATACGTCGACGCTCGATGTCGACCAGATCGCCGCCGTGACGCGCCGTCCCGCCGACGTGCTCGGCACGCACTT
This sequence comes from Hyphomicrobiaceae bacterium, assembly GCA_050249405.1. Lineage (GTDB taxonomy): Bacteria > Pseudomonadota > Alphaproteobacteria > Rhizobiales > Hyphomicrobiaceae. The sequence continues at coordinate 129 of JBFWQN010000614.1, forward strand.
CTTCTCGCCGGCCAACATCATGCGCCTGCTCGAGATCGTGCGCGGGAAGGCTACCGCCAAGGACACGCTCGCCACCGCCATGGCGGTCGCCAGGCGGATCAACAAGGTGGGCGTCGTCGCCGGCGTCTGCTTCGGCTTCATCGGCAACCGCATGGTCGAGGCCTACCTCGAGGAGGTGCAGGCCATGCTGCTCGAGGGCGCGACGCCGGCCGAGATCGACGGCGCTCTCGAGGCCTGGGGCCTCGCCATGGGCCCCAACGCCATGATGGACCTCGCGGGCATAGACGTCGGCTATCTGATCCGGCGCGAGCACACGTTCACGGAGGAGCGTCTGCGCCTCTATCGCGTCACCGACCGCATCTCGGAGATGGGTCGCCACGGCCAGAAGACGGGCGCCGGCTACTACCGGTACGAGGGGCGCACGCGCATCCCCGATCCGGCCGTCGTCGCCATGTTCGAGGAGGAGGCACGCGCCCTCAAGATCAACCGGCGCACGCTGCCGCCGGAGGAGATCGTCGAGAGGTGCTTGTTGCGGCTGGCCAACGAGGGCGCCTTCGCGCTCGAGGAGGGCATCGCCATGCGTGCCTCCGACATCGACACCATCTACCTCACCGGCTACGGCTTCCCGGCCTGGCGCGGCGGCCCCATGTGGCAGATCGAGAATGCCATCGGGCTGAAGGAGACCGCCGCCAAGGTACGCGCCTACGAAGCGAAATATGGCCCGCGCTGGCGCCTCGCCCCGCTGATCGAGCGGCTCGCGCGCGAGGGCGGCACGCTGGCCAAGGCCGGCAAGAGCTGATCGCGGATTTGTCGCTGGCGGGACTTATCCCCCTCCCGTAGCGGGTGCGTCTATTCTCGCCACCCCACACGACGGAGGGTTGCGAATGACGACTGCCGAGCTCGCACTGGTGATTGGCCTCGCCGGTATCGCCCTCGTGGCGGGCTATGCCCTCGGCCGGCGCAAATCCTCCGTGCCCGGCACCGGCTCCGGGCAGCAGGTGCCGCCGCCTTCCGCCGATGCCGCGCCCACGGCGATGCCACCGCCGCCAGCCGAGGCGCGCCCGGGTGCAGCCTCGGAGAACGACACCTTGTCCAAGCCTGCCGCAAAGCCCTCGCCCCGGTCCCGCGACTTCGCGCCTGTGCCGGTTCAACTCGACAATCCGTCCGAGTTGCTGGGCCGCGTCCAGAGCTGGGGCTATCAGCTGCAGGATCTCGACGTGGCACGCGCCGCCGCCTCGCCCTTCGACCTGCTCGTCGTCGACTATGCGAAGGACGGTGGTGACGACTCCGCCCTGACCTCGGCCGAGGTGCGGCGCCTCCAGACCAAGACCGGCGGCGGCCGCCGGCTCGTCCTCGCCTACCTCTCGATCGGTGAGGCCGAAAGCTACCGCTCCTATTGGCGCAAGGACTGGAAGCGGCAGCGTCCGGACTGGCTGCTCGGCGAGAATCCCGACTGGGATGAGAACTATGCCGTCTGCTTCTGGGATGCCGGCTGGCAGGATCTCCTTTGCGGAAGCCCCGGCGCACTGCTCGACCGCGTCATGGCGCAGGGCTTCGACGGGGTCTATCTCGACAAGTGCGACGTGACCGAGGACCTGAAGCGGCGCGAGCGCAAAGCGGCCGGCCAGCGCTCCGACCTTGAGGCCGACATGGTCGCCCTCGTCGAGCGCCTCGCCGCCTACGCGCGCGAGCGACGGCCCGGCTTCCTCGTCGTCATGCAGAACGCCGAGCCCTTGCTCGAGCGCCCGGCGCTTCGCCAGGTCATCGACGCCGTCGCCAAGGAGGAGCTGCTCTACGGCCTCGACGCGGCCGAGAAGGCCAACGGCCGCGACGAGGTCGCCTGGTCGCGCGAGCGCCTCGACCTCGTCCGCCAGGACGGCAAGCCCGTGCTCGTGGTCGAGTATCTTAATGACCGGACCAAGATCGCGCGGGCGGCCGAGAGCATTCGCAAGCTCGGCTACGTTCTCTACGTCTCGGACAAGTCCCGCGAGCTCGACCGCCTGAGCTACGTCACGCTGGAAGCCTGACCGCTCCAGCCTGGGGCGGCTATTCGGCTGCCTGCTTGTGGCCGCCGCCGTGACCGTGGTGCGCATCCTTCGGCAGCTCGGCGAGCTCGATGACGAGGCCGCCCGTCGTCGCCGGGTCCATGAACACGATGCGGCTGTTGCCGTGACCGATGCGAACATCCGACGTGAACCGGATGCCCTTCTCTTTCAGCTCGGCAATGGACGCGTCGATGTCCTCGACCTCGAGGCAGATGTGGAACAGGCCCTCGCCCCGCTCCTTGATCCACTGGTTGACCTGCCCGTCCGGATTGTCCGACTGCAGCAGCTCCAGGTAGGTCTCGCCGATCGGGTACATGGCGAGCGTCGTCCGGTGCGCCGGCAGGTGCTCGTCGTACTCCATGGCGATGCCGAGCTTGTTCTCGAGCACGTCCTTCACGGCATTCATGCTCTTCAGTGCGATGGCGATATGCTCGATGCGCTTGATCTTCATGGAACGCTCCTCTCGCTTCGAATGGCGAGGCTAATCACGCTTGGCAGGACAGTCCACTGCGCAGCATTCGAGCATGTGACAGCGATTGCCTCGGCCGGCGCCGCCGATCATGCTGGCAACAGCATCCGCTCGAACCAATGGAGGACGCCGTGGAGGAGCCCGTCACCTTTCCGGTGGGCAGCATCTCGCTCGAGGGACTGATCTCGGTGCCGCCGAAGGCCGCGATCGCCGCCGTGGTGTGCCATCCGCACCCTCTCCGCGGCGGCGAGATGCGCAACAACGTCGTCACCGCTCTCGTCGAATGGCTCGGCCGTGCCGGCATCGCGACACTGCGCTTCAACTTCCGCGGCGTCGGCCGCAGCGGCGGCGTGCATGACGACGGCACGGGCGAGGTCGACGACGTGAGAGGGGCGCTCGACTGCCTGCTCGCGCGCGGCCCCTTCGAGACGGTGGTCGTCGCCGGCTACTCGTTCGGCTCGATCGTCGGCCTCATGGCCGGTGCCGAGGATGCCCGCGTCGACAAGCTCA
>JBFWQN010000615.1:0-3166 GCA_050249405.1 Hyphomicrobiaceae bacterium
CGGTCATGCGGTCGCGAAACAGGAAGACCCAACGGCATCGGCCGCTGTCCGCGGTTCCGACATTCAAGTAGAGCCCGCCCCCGTCTCCGTGCCGGCCCGGCACGTCCCGAAGCTTTGCCACCTTCATGGCGTTGAGCTTGTGTAGCTGTCGCGCCATCCGCTTCCCCACCACCAACGGCCCCAACTTCGGCCCCAACAAAATACACGGTTTCTGGTGGCTCGGGAAGGACAGCCATGGACGATTGCCGGGGTAACTAGCAGCTACAGAAGGGGATATTTGGTTGTTGATGGCCCACGGTGGACATAAGTAATGCGGCCACTCTCTCCGCCAACACCCCCTTTCACACGCAAGCGCTCTCGAACGAGACGAGACATCCAGGCGTCTGTTGACGGGGGCAGGCCGGGATTAGGTCATTGCCCAGGCGATGGCGTTGCGCAGCAGAGTTGTGAAGGCGTCGGAGTCCCAGGCACCGCGATAGATGCCGGGCTGGTCGCCATTGCCGCCGCCGGGCCGTGGCGTTCGGGATTGCGGACTGTGGCAATGGCCGAGCGCAAGATATGTGACCGCGCCGCTGCCCACCGTCTGGGTATAGCCGAGCACGCGCGTCCGGCCGTCGGATTGCAGTGACGTGTCGCGCCCGTAGAGCGTCTCCGTCACCGGCCACGCACCCGCGGCGCCGTAGACTGCCGACAGGAGGACGCGCGCGGAAGCCGGCGCCTGCAGCTCGATGAAGTAAGGCTCGTCGTCCACCTCGAACGACTTGGGCAGGCCGCGCGTGACCGGATGCTCGGCGTCGCTGACGTCGACGCGGAAGCGGCAGGCCGGCGGATGCGTCAGGAACATGGCTCCGAGCAGCGCATGATGCTCGGCCTTCACGGTGCGGCGCTGCGTAAGGCCCTCGACCCGCTCGGCGCGCCCACCGCTGGTGCCGTGCAGCGCGAGCCAATGGCCGCCCGCTGCGAGCCAGGATTGCAGCCGCACGCACTGCTCGCCCGTCGGATAGGGCCCCGCCACATACGTGACAAGCAGTCGGCTCAGTGGCAACCACTTCTCGATGTCGGCGAAGTCGTTGGCCACGGAGGCCGCCACCTGTTTCTCCGCCAGCAGCGTCAGAAGTGCGAGCCGCGCGAAGTCGTGGTCGTGACCAGCGGCCGAGCCCGGCGGAAAGCCGCCTGCAATGACGTGCGCGCGATGAACCCTGTCAGCCATGACCGTGCTCCCTGCCGATGCGCGAGAGGCTATCGAGGACGGGAGGCTCCGTCCATCGCTGCCGGCGGCGAACCGTCGAAGGTCGAGGAGGCTCCCGAGGCGTGGCTCCGGGCCGGCGCAGCGGGGAGCCGGCGCGCAGGAAGCGCCGGCATGCCGGGACACATCGCGTTGCACGGCAAGGTCGAATGCGCGACGATCCCTGGAGACCACGTCTCCAGGAGAGCCTCCATGCCCGGCCCACGTCTCAGCGGAAAAGTCGCATTCATCACCGGGGCCGGCGGCGGCATCGGCCGGGCGACGGCCGAGCGCTTCGTCGAGGAAGGCGCCAAGGTCGTCGTTGCCGAGATCAACCGCGAGCTCGGCGAGGCGGCTGCCGCCTCGGCCCGCGCCATGGCCGGCAATGCGGGCGGCGACGCGCACTTCGTCCACTGCGATGTGACCGACAAGACCTCGGTGACGGCGGCCATCGCCGAGACGGTCCGCCGCTACGGCCGCCTCGACGTCCTCCACAACAACGCTGGCGGCTCGACGCCGCAGGACGGCCCCGTGACGGAGGCCTCCGAGGAGGAATTCTGGCGGGTGATGAAGCTCGATCTCTACGGCACGTTCCTGTGCTCGAAGATCGCCATTCCCGAGATCGCCAAGGCCGGCGGCGGCTCGGTGATCAACATGGCCTCGAACCTGGCCAAAATGGCGGTGCCGGGTCGCGCCTGCTACGGCGCGGCGAAAGGCGGCGTCGCCTCGCTGACGCGGCACATGGCGGTCGACCACGCCAAGCAGAAAATCCGGGTGAACGCCATCGCGCCGTCGGTGACATTGTCCGACCGGGTGAAGAAGCTGCTCGCCGAGAACCCGGCGATCGGCAAGCTCGGCGAAAGCCACCTGTTCGGCCTCGGTCAGCCGATCCACATCGCCAACATGGCCGTCTACCTCGCCTCCGACGAGGCGGCGATCACGACGGGGCAGGTGCTCTCCGTGGATAGCGGCGTGACGATCTATTGATGCCTGGAAAGGCCCGGCAGCGCGGACGGCGGGAGGAGCACCTCCCGGCGCCCGACGCGATCGACGTTTTCGCGACGAGGCGCCGCCAATACGTCGATAGGTGATCATACTCCCATCTTCACTGGAACGACGTCTCGCCATCTGGGATTTGCAATGGTGTAGCCCAGCGCGTCTTATTCTGGCGGGGGCGAAGTCCGGAACCTTGGCAGTGGACGGGTTGTTTCGGCTGCATGCCCGCAGCTCCGAACGACCGCTTGCCTGCAGATCACGAGGCCGCGCAGCGCTGGATCGCCCTCGTTCATCTCGAAAGCTGGCTCGAGCGGCCGATGCTCGTGCTCAGCTTCGTTTGGCTGGTGCTCGTCATCGTCGAGCTGGTGCAAGGCTCGACGCTGCTTCTCGAGGTGTTCGGCACCATCATATGGCTGGTATTCATCGCCGAGTTCGCGTTGCGCCTGACCCTGGCTCCGCGGAAAGGCGCTTTCCTCGCCACGAACTGGCTGACAGCGATCGCGCTGCTCGTCCCGGCGCTGCGCCTCTTCCGTGGCCTCCGCTTCCTGCGCATGGCGCGCGCGCTGCGCGGTTTTCGGCTCGTCAAAGTCGTCGGCACCGCCAATCGCGGCATGAATGCGTTGGCGGGTAGCCTCGGCCGTCGCGGCGTCGGATACGTGCTCGCAACCACGGTGATCGTGGATCTTCTGGGCGCGGCCGGCATGCTCGCGTTCGAGCCGCGTGGCGAGGTCGAAGGCGGGTTCGCCAGCTACGGTGACGCGCTGTGGTGGACCAGCATGCTGATCACCACGATGGGCTCGCAGTTCTGGCCGCAGACGGTGGAAGGGCGCATCCTCTGCTTTCTGCTGTCCATCTACGGCCTCGCCGTCTTCGGCTACATAACCGCGAGCCTCGCCTCGTTCTTCATCGGCCGCGACGCATCACAGCCTGAAAGTGCCAGCCTCG
>JBFWQN010000616.1:0-3164 GCA_050249405.1 Hyphomicrobiaceae bacterium
GAAGAAGGCCGAGGCCATGCGCTTGTTGATGACGATATCGCGACGGTCGATCGCGCAGCGCTCGTCGACCGCAGCGCGGCGGGAACCCTCCTTGATGTTCTGCAGCGAATCGGCCGTGTCGCTGCGGGTGCCCCAGACGCCACAGTCCTCTCCTGACTCGAGATAGGCGACATACGTCCAGATCACCGGGCAGTCCTTGGCCCGGAACAACTTCGCCAGCGCATTGACGTGCTCGATCTGCCGCGGATCGGTCTCGTAGGCGGTCGGGAATTCGTCCGGACGCGTATAGGCGTTCTGGAGATCGACATTGACCAGCGCGGGCTTGCGGCCGAAGCCGAACCGTCGGCGGCTCTTGTCGGCCCTGACGATCTCGTAGAGCTCGCGTGCCGACTTGTTGGAAATCTCCATATCAGCCGGCCGTGGCCATCGCCGACCCGGCCGAGGCCGCCTCCTCCGCGATCGGCCCGTCCTCCAGCAGCTTGACGTCCGACGCCGACCAGCGCGCGACCACACGCTCGCCGATATCCAGCGGATGGGCGAAGAAGCTCTCGTCCAACATGTGGGCCACGAATTCCTCGTTGTCGGCGAGGTCGAGCGTGACCTTCACGTACGAGCCCTGGTTCTCCAGCGTATGGACCTCGCCCACGACCGCGTTCAGCCCGACCGCGGGCTTGGCGCCGGGCGCGATCTTCTCGATGGCGATGCGGTCGCGGCGGATCGAGCCCCACAGCGGCGAGCCGCGCATCGGCCGGCGGTCGCCGACCGGGATGGCATAGCGTGCGCCGTTCTTGCCGGCAGCGGCGGCGACGCCGTTCATCGTGCTCTCGACCGTGCCCGACAGCACGTTCTGGCCGCCGACGAAACGTGCGACATAGGCATTGCGCGGCGCCACGAAGATGTCGCGCGCACTGGCCGCCTGCTCGATATGGCCTTGCGCCATCACCACGACCGTGTCGGCCACGGCGATGGCCTCGAGCTGCGTGTGCGTGACATGCACGAAGGTTATGCCAAGCTCCTTCTGCACGCGGCGCAACTCGCCGCGCATGCGCAGCCGCAGGTATTCGTCGAGCGCCGACAGAGGCTCGTCGAGCAGCAGCACGCGCGGATTGGTGATCAGGGCGCGGGCAAGCGCCACGCGCTGCTGCTGGCCACCCGAGAGCTGGGCCGGCAGGCGATCGGCGAACTTCTCGAGCTGGACCTTGGTCAGGAGCTCGCGCGCCCTGGCATGGCGATCGGCCGTGCTGGCGCCGCGCATCTTCAGCGCGAAGGCCACGTTGTCGAGCACGCTGCGATGGGGGAACAGCGCATAGCTCTGGAACATCATGGCGGTGCCGCGCTGCATCTGCGGCAGGCCCAGCACCGACTGGCCGCCGATGAGGATGTCGCCGCTGGTGGGCTTCTCGTGACCCGCGATCATGCGCAGGATCGTGGTCTTGCCGCAGCCGCTCGGCCCCAGCAGGCAGCAGTAGGAGCCGTGCGGGATGGTCAGGCTGAGGTCCTTGACCGCCGTGGTCTCGCCGAAGCGCTTGGTGACGCCGACGACCGCAACTTCGCCGCTTGCCGGGGAGGTTGATGGAGCCATATCTGCTACTCCGTACGCGCGCTGGCCGCCGCGCGCCGACGTTGGACGATGGCGATCGAGCCCAGCGCCAGGGCGATCACGGCGAAGGAAACGACCGTGGTAACGGCACCGACGGCATAGAGCGTCGGAGAGGTGACATTGGTGGTCATCGCCCAGATCTCGAGCGGCAGGGTGTTCTTGGCTCCGGCGGCGAGCGCGGTGCGGGCGATCTCGTCGTAGGACAGGGTGAAGCCAAACAGGGCGACGCCGATGATGCCGGGCAGCAGGATCGGCAGCGTCACTTCCTTCACCTTCTGCCAGTTGGTGGCGCCGAGGTCGATCGCCGCCTCCTCGTAGGCGCGGTTGAAGCGGCCCAGCACGGCGAACATGATCAGCAGCCCGAAGGGCAGCGTCCAGGTGAGCTGGGCGCCGAGGGCGGTCGTGTACCACTCGGTCGGCAGGCCGAGCAGGCGGAAGGTGAGCGCAATGCCCAGGCCGACGAACAGGCCGGGCATGATCAGGCTTGCGATGGTGAGATAGAAGGCGAAGGCCGAGCCGCGAAAGCGGCGGCGGAAGGCGAGGCCGGCGAGCACCGACAGCACCACCGTCACCACGGAGACGATGGCGGCGAGGCTGATCGAACGTATGAAGGAGCCGGCGATGTCGCCGACCCGGGTCTGCGACACCAGGGCCTCGAACCAGTGCAGCGACACGCCGTTCAGCGGGAAGGTCATGCCGCCGTGCGGGCCCTGGAAGGACAGGATGTAGATCACGATCATCGGGCCGTAGAGGAACAGCACGAACAGCGTGAAGAAGGCGGCGAAGGCGTAGAAGGTCCAGGGCCGGGTGTCGTCGCCGTGCATGCCCCTACCCCGCTAGTTCCTTGCGCACGTCGACGACGCGCAGGATGGCCGCCACCATCAGGGTGACGATGATCACCATGATGACCGCGCTCGCGGCCGCCGGCGGATACTGCAGGGCGGCGACCTCGTTCTGCAGCGCCGAGACGACGGAGGCGCTCTGGCCGCCGCTCATGGTGCGCACGACGAAGGAGTCGCCCATCACCAGGGTGACGACGAAGATCGAGCCCAGCGCAATGCCGGTGCGCGACAGCGGCCAGACGACCTCGGCAACCACACGGAAACGGCCGGCGCCGGCGTCACGCGCCGCCTCGAGCAGGCTTTTGTCGATGCGCGCCATGGAGTTGAAGATCGGCACCACCATGAACAGCGTGAACAGGTGAACGTAGGCCACGATGACGGCGAAGTCGGAGAACAGCAGGAATTCCAACGGCTGGCTGGTGATCCCCGCGCCCTGCAGGGCCTGGTTGAAGATCCCGTTGCGGCCGAGGAACGGGATCCACGAGATCATGCGGATGATGTTCGAGGTCAGGAACGGCACCGTGCAGAGCAGGAACAGGCCGATCTGGAACAACAGGCCGCGCACGTGGAACACCAGGAAGTAGGCAATGTTGAAGCCCAGCACCAGGGTCACGGCCCACACGATCAGCGCGAACTTGAGCGAGCTGGCATAGAGCCTGAGCGTCACCTCGGAACGGAAGAGCTCGATGTAGTTGTCGAAGATGAAGGCCGGGATGATCTCG
>JBFWQN010000617.1:0-3157 GCA_050249405.1 Hyphomicrobiaceae bacterium
TTGAGCATTACGCATTCTGCACGTGCGGCCATGGCCGCGTCCGTCATCTCGCCACGCGACGGCGTGCCTTTCCGGACCAGATGCTCGAGGACCTGCGTTGCCCAGATCACCGGAACGTGGGCTGCTTCGCCGATCCACAGGATCTCCTCCTGCATTTCGGCGGTGCGGGCAAAACCGATTTCAATCGCAAGGTCGCCGCGGGCAATCATGATTGCCGTCGGCTGACGCCCGGCGGCGTGAACGACGATGTCGGGCAGGTTTCGGACCGCTCGTGCGGTTTCTATCTTGAGGATCAGCGACAGCGTCCGCCAGTCGCGCGGACGACGCTCGCGGAGCGCATCCTGAAGCATCTCCACGTCAGCGGCGGACTGGACGAACGAAAAGCCTATGCCGTCGGCGTGAGCGGCGACAAAGTCCAGATCGGTTCGGTCCTTGTCGGTGAGCGCTGCAATCTTGAGGGTGGTGTCGGGAAAATTGAGGCCTTTTACGCGCTTCAGGCGGACACCCTTGGTTGCCGCCTGGGTCACCCGGGCGACCAGTCCCCATGGCTCCTTCCGTTCGACCTTTGCGGCCAATTTTCCATCGTCGACATACACTCGGTCGCCAACCCTCGCCGCGCTCAACGCCTCGGGCAGGGTGCATTCGATGGAACAATGCTCGTCGTAGAGGACGACTCTTTCAAGTCCGCCGGACGGCACGATAGCGAGCAGCGCCCCTTTCTTGACGCGCTCTGGTCCCTCCGGAAGGCGCATTTCGCCGGTGCGGATCTTTGGGCCACCGAGGTCCATGAAGATCTTGAGGCGGCGCCCCGACGTTTTCTCCGCTGCGCGCGCGTTGAGGATCAAGCGTTCCCAGCGATCGGGCGAGACATGCGCGCAGTTGATCCGCACCGCCTCGATACCGCGCCTTGCGAGCGCAAGCATGAAGGAGGGGTCATCGGCTGCCTCGGTTGGGCAGGTGACCAGCAGAGCGCGATGTCGAGATGACGTCGACGGACCCAGAAGCTCGTCGGTGCGGGTCCTCAGGAGCCACTCGCCGGCGAAGAAGGTGTTGCCTGATGGTGCTTCTTCCTGTGGCAACCGGGCGAGCGCGGCCAGTGCGGCCTTCACCGCGACCAGCGTCGGCAAGACCCTGCTTTCGAGACGGCCAAGCGAGGATAGGCCAAGCTTCATCAGCGAGCGTTGCAATGTCCGGAGATCGCGGCGGCGAAAGGCTAAGTAATGCGCGAGGTTCGCGGCGCTCTCTTCAAAGTCCGCTCGATCGAGGCAACGGCGCCAAGCCGCAGCCTGCGCGTCGCTCTCGCGACGTATGCTCGCGATCAAGGCATCGATTTCTGTATGCAGGGATATGCTCTCGCTCGCCACGACGGACTTGGTCGTTGTCTGCTCGGACAGCATGGGCCACTCTTCTCTTGGTGCACTTTGTATCGAATTGCTTGTCGTATCGAATGTTGCACTGAGGGCTGTGACAATCGAGCACAACTCGCTGCTCGCCGCAGCTCAAGGCGGATTGCGCTACCGACTTTTGGGAAGACTCGATGATAGCCACGAAAGTGCCATCGGGCGCCGCAAGCGTTAGCTTGCGTGCAGTCGAAAGTACCCTCCTCGCGCTAATGGCCCCTCGGCGACGAACCGCCCGACGACAAAGTATTTTAACGTGGGCCAGTTCCGCGGCTTTGCGCCATGTCAAGGGAAGTGAGGCTGCGACAACTAATCTCCAACGAGTCTGCGCCGCTGGTTCGGCATGCACCTTTTTTGACGGAAACTTGGAACCTGGCGAGCCTGGCGCCATTCGAGCTTTATGTCCTTGCAAATGCTGAGCCTCGTCATGGCCGTGGGTGCACTCGCCTGTGCGCCCGATCAGGCGAAGCCCGGGCCACATAGCCCTTCCAGCGACGAAGGGATTTGCGTCAGGGAACCACGGGCTATTCCATTGCATCCAGCGAGAGACCGACGATCAGAGGCTGATTGCGCCTCGTTGAGGCCGAGACCTGCATCGGTGATCTCCGTGTTCAAACCCGGCTGTGATCGAAGCCTGATGTCTGCCAGTCGATGTAATGTTTGAGGACCATGACATGCTTCGTCGCCTCGCTTGCATTGTCGTTTTCGTTCCATCGCTTGCCGCTGCGCAGGATGTGCAACAAGGGCGCGAGATGGCCCAGCGATGGTGCTCTTCGTGTCACGTGGTCGACCGGTCGGTGACAGAGGCGCCTGCGAATGGCCTCCCGACCTTCCCCGGCATTGCCGGCACCCCCGGTCTGTCCACCGATCGTTTGCGGGCAGCGATCACCCCCCAGCATAGCCGCATGCCCGACTTTGCCCTGAGCAAGCGGCAGCAGGACGACCTCATCGCGTACATCTACAGCCTTCGTCGCAATTAGACGTTTGGCCAACATCGCCCGGTCCAAATCCGAAAGGGTGTCGTAATGAAGGTGGACCGCAGGTGGTAGTGAACAGATGACCGAAGGCATCGAAGAACCCGACATCCCTCCTCCGGAGATCAACCGCTTCGAATGGCTGTGGCTATCGGCCATGATGATCAGCGTCGTCGTGGCAATCCTCATGTACGACTACAGCGTGGACGGCGAAGGGGCATTTCTCGCAGCCTTGATAAACATCTTCCTGTTCGGCGTGGCCGCGCTCCTCATGTCCTGGCGAGCCGCCGGCACAGCAATGTCGGGCGACTGTTGCTGCTTCCGTTTCTGCTGGTCATCGCGTTCTATGACGTCTCGCACTTGGCAGACATGCTGGCGCTCATTGTCGCGCCGTATCTGGCGGCGCTCCGCTTGGGATTGATGGTCGTTGCGATATGCATGCTGTTCACGCCTCGCGCCCGGGCTTGGTATGCAGGCGAGCCGCCGTCAGCATCTACCGAGGCCCAATGACCGCAGCCTGCTGAGCCCGCATGCCGCTGACCACACAACGTTTCATCAGCTCCCGCAACTGGGTCGGCCTGAGCCAAAACAGGGCGCGCGCTGGCCGAGGAGGCACTGACGAGGACATGCGGCCCCTGCAGCGCGCCCTGGACGGTCGCTAGGGCCTGTCCTCAATTGAGCCAAGCGATAGCGGCGGCGAGGTGTATCGCGGCGAGGAAGTTTCTGGCGGTCTTGTCGTAGCGGGTGGCGATGGCGCGGAATTGCTTGAGCCAGCAGTAGAAG
>JBFWQN010000618.1:0-3152 GCA_050249405.1 Hyphomicrobiaceae bacterium
CAACCGTATCCTGCAGCCGATGATCAACGAGGCGATCTATACGCTCTACGAGGGCGTCGGATCGGTCGACGCCATCGACAAGGCGATGCGACTCGGGGCCAACCATCCGATGGGTCCGCTGGAGCTGGCGGATTTCATCGGCCTCGATACCTGCCTCTCGGTGATGCAGGTGCTCTACGAGGGACTGGCCGATTCGAAGTACCGGCCGTGCCCGCTGCTGGTTAAGTACGTCGAGGCGGGCTGGCTCGGCCGCAAGACGCAGCGCGGCTTCTATGATTACCGCGGAGAGAAGCCGGTTCCGACCCGCTGAGCCGTGTCGGCTCGGCTCCAATCGCGCCTTACCGCAGACACGCATGGACCTGCCGGCCGCGGCGCGCCACACTGGGCGCGCTGACAGGACCGGGAGGCAGGGATGGCCGAGGACAAGGGCTCGGAGAGCGCGAGTCGCACGCTCTTTACGTCAGAAATCTTCAAGGACGAGCCGTCGGTGGCGGCCGCCAGCTACAGCCAGACCATAGGACGCGAGCAGGGGCTCGAGCTGTTCGACGAGGGCCAGCCGCGCGTTCGGCGCGTCCGCCCCACCGCAACCTTTCGCGAGCCCGCGCGCGACATCCCCATCTTTGCCGAATGCGATGTGCTGGTGGTCGGCGGCGGCCCGGCCGGCACCGCGGCTGCCGTCTCGGCTGCACGGCTCGGCGCCGACACCATGCTGGTCGAGCGCTACAACCACCTCGGGGGCCTATCGACCGGCGGCCTGGTCATCTGGATCGACCGGATGTCCGACTGGGATGGCCGGCACGTCATCCAGGGCTTCGCCAACGAGGTGATGGAGCGGCTGCCCAAGGGGGCGCTCGCTGGCCCGCCGCGCGAGGCCTGGGGCTCGAAGGACGCTGCCACCGCGGCCTATTGGGCGCAGCGCACGGCCGCGTTCCACGGCACGGTCACGTGGTCGCCGACACTCGACCCCGAGGCGCTCAAGACGCTCTCGATGCAGCTCGTCGTGGAATCCAAGGTGCGGCTGTTGCTGCATGCCTGGGCTGCCGCGCCGATCATGGACGGCAACCGCGTCGGCGGCATGATTTTCGAGAGCAAGGAAGGCAGGCAGGCCGTGAAGGCCAAGGTGGTAGTCGACACCACGGGCGATGCCGACCTCATCGCACGCACGGGCGCGCCCCTCGCAACCGACATCGACGAAGGCGACATCCACCACTGCATCAATACGGCCTTCATGCTGGGTGGCGTCGACATGGAGCGGTGGCTGGCGTTTCGGAAGGACAAGCCGGCGTTCTCGGCCTTCATGGAGCTCGGCCGCAAGAGGGTGCGCTTTTTCGAAAAGCCGTTCGTCTCATGGCGCAACGACGTGGCGCTGTTCATGGGGCCCAGGCTGTCGGGCTACAGCGCCGTCGACGTCGAGGACCTGACAGCGGTCGAGCTCAGGTCGCGGCAACTCACGATCGGTCATCTCGACGTCTACCGGGCCCACGCCCCGGGCTTCGAGAACGCCTTCCTGATGCTCGGGGCGCCACAAGTCGGCGTCCGGCATAGCCGGCGCCTGACGGGGCTCGCCCAGGTGACGCGCTCGCAATGGGAGGGTGGCACGGCCTTCGCCGACGAGATCGGCGTCTCGACATCGCTCTCGCCGAAGTTCCGGAACATCTCGGTCCCTTATGGGGCGCTGGTTCCGAAAGGCCTCGACGGCATCCTCGGCGCCGGCCGGCATGTCGCCTGCGATGCGTCCTCGCACACGTTCCTGCGCGAGATCCCGCAGTGCTGGCTCACGGGCCATGCAGCGGGCGTCGCGGCAGCGGTGGCCGCCAACTCGGGATGCACGCCGGCCAATGTGGATGTGCGGACGGTGCAGCGGGCGCTGCTGCGGCAAGGCGCCTATCTCTCGCCCACGACGGAAGCCGGTTGCCGGCAGGCCGCGGCGGAATAGGCAGCTCGCGGCCCGACGGCTCGACCGCTATCTGCGCGGCAGCAGCATCACCGCGCTCGCCATCGCGAGACTGGCGAACGTGAGAGCGAAGCTGACAACGAGCATCGAGCCGCCGATCATGCCGGTACCGCTTTGCGCGAGAAGCGTGCCGATGCCACCGGCATCGGTGAGCATCAGGCCGCCAGCCGCACTCCCCCCGACGAGGGCGCCGGCTGCGCCGTTGACGGCCAACAACTGAACGACGCGCGGCAGGCCGGTCCTGGATTTGACGATCATGGCGAGCATCCCGGGTTTGGCGTCGGCGCCCGGATCGCCGATGCGGTAATCCACCCCAACTCGTCAACTCGCGCCCGTCGGTGGCCGTTCCGTCTTTACGACGCCTTGGGACAGCAGCGCATTGACCTCGCTCAGAGTGAAGCCGGCCTCGCTCATGACCTCGGCCGTGTGCTCGCCGAGCAGGGGCGTCGTGCGGCCGGCCGTCGGCGCCGTGTCGGAGAAGACGACGGAGCGCCATTGCACGCGGAGGCGCCCGCCCTTCGGATGATCGCGGACGGCGACCATGCCGTTCTCGGCGACATAGGGATGCTCGAGGAAGATCTCGGCGTGGCCGGCAGGCGCCTCGGCGCAGGGGACGCCAGCGGCTACGAGTGCGGCAAGCGTGTCCGAGACTGTGCGCGGACCGAGCGCCGCGGCGAGCGCAGCAGCGAACGGCGTGTCGTTGGGGTGGCGCCCGGGAGGAGGTGCGAGGCTTCCGCCGGCCGGCATCACGACTCCCGCGACACGGCAGAGCCCCGCCTGCTCGGCCTCGCTTTCCGCGACCACGTAGATCCAGCCATCGCTCAGGCGGAACAGGCGATGGAACGGGCCGAGGCCCATCTGCTCCTTGTCGGCGAGCGGGCGCACCGGACGGCCGCGGTACTGCGTGAACCAGGCCGACGACAGCAGGATGCCGGCCGAGAGCAGGTTGCCGTAGACGTTCTGCACCTGTCCCGTGCGCTTCCTCACATAGAGCGCCATGATTGTGCCGAAGGCCCCCATCGCGCCATTGGTGTAGTCGGTGGGCGCGAGCTGTGCCGGGAAGACGGGCGGATTCTCCGGGCCGCCCTGGGCGCGTGACATGCCCATGTAGGCTTGCGCAAGCGGATCGATGCCAGGGCGCTTGGAGTAGGGGCCGGTGAAGCCGTAGCCGGTCAGATGCGTCTCGATCAGGCGCGGG
>JBFWQN010000619.1:0-3149 GCA_050249405.1 Hyphomicrobiaceae bacterium
CGCGAGATTGCGGCGCTGGACCGCCGACGGGATCTCGTCGGGCGGATGCGGGAGCATTTCTTCTCCAGCCTCGCGCACCGGCCGGTGACCCTCGACAGCACTGCCGAGGCCGTCCAGGTGACACCAAGGCAGCTGCAGTCGAGTCTTCGGCGCCGCCACACCACATTCGAGGACGAGCTCAGCCGCGCGCGGCATGCTCTAGCCGAGCGCTATCTGAAGGAGAGCGACATCTCGCTCACCGAGATCGCACTCCTGCTTGGATTTTCCGAGCTGTCGGCGTTCACCAGGGCAGCTCGGACATGGTTCGGGATGCCGCCCTCGCAATGGCGCCAGAAAGCGCGGCGGCGGGAAGGTCCGGCCCAGTAGAGTGCCGGCTACGTGCCTTGCCCGCGCCACGGCCCTACTCGGCCATGAGGCGCCGCGATCGGGAGAAGTAGTCGCGGCGCAGCAGGATCAGCAGCACCCACATGGTCGCGATGATCAGCGCGATGGGATGGAAGAACCACGCCATGGCGGCGATCGCGTAATAGAAGCTGCGAAGCCCCGTGTTGGCATGCTCGGCCGCTAGACCGATCAGCCGCGCCGTCCGCCGGGCGTGCGAGCGGCACTCCTCGTGGTTGTCCTCGCCGAGGATCGGGACGGCACCGATCATGATCGCGGCATAATGAGAGAGGCGGAAGGCCCAGGCGAACTTGAAGAAGGCGAAGACGAAGATCCCGATCAGGAACAGCAGCTTCATCTCGAACAGGATGGCCGTCGAGGCGGCAACGAGCGGCAGCCGCTCGAGGAGCGCCTGCACCTTGTCGCCCGAGCCCAGCATCGCTGCGAGACCACCGATGATGATGGCCGACGTCGAGGCGAAAAACGCATTGCCCTGAGACAGGCCGCCGAGCAGTTGCGCATCGACGATGCGCACATCGCGCAAGGCCATGTTCTCCATCCACCGCTCGCGCTGGCGTTGCACCGCGCCGACGATGCTGCGGCGCTCGAGCGCCTCGAGCCCCGTCACGTAGCCGTAGCCGCCGAGCACGACCAGGTAGGTGGCGACGGCGATGATATCCAGCGTGGAGGCGGAGAGATCGGGCACGGGCGGGGCTCGGAGCTGTCAGGGCGGGATCGGCGCGGCAGGGAAGGCGCGAGCGCCCACGGCGGACGGGCTGCGCCTGGAGAGGAGCCACCTATAGGGGGAGGCGGCGTCCGCTTCCAGGCTCGCTCGTGACGCAAGCGGTCGGCACTGAACAGGGCATCGTTGCTCGTTTCTTAACCGACTGGCACCAATGTGCTATCCGTAGTAGTAATTATGGCTCGCCTCGCCACAAGCGCGTCATGCCGATACGGCTCAGCTTGGCACATGGGAGGCAGCAATCGACGTTTATCTGGCCTTGGGCGCACTCATCATCGGCGGTCTCGCGTGGGCCTCGATCAGATTTCGCGATCATGCGAGCGCGCAGTCCGACGCGGACAAGCTGCAAGCGGGCAAGAGGGCACGTTTCGTGCGGCCGGCAGCCGAGGGGGCAGCCGCAGCGGCGCCGTCGAGGCTGGGAAAGCAGAAATTCGGGCGCCGCTGACGCCTCGGATGGGCATGCGCACGGCAATCGGCACATAGCGAGGACATGGCCAATGGCGATTCACAAATACAAGATCGGGCAGCTGGTGCGGTTCTCTCCCGGCCGCACCTCGATGTCGGCGACGGCGCGCGAGTACAAAATCACGGCGCTGCTGCCACCGGAGAACGGCCAGAACCAATATCGCATCAAGGCGGTGTCGGAGACGTTCGAGCGGGTCGCGCAGGAGCACGACCTGGCGCGCCGCTGACACGGCATTCTGGCGACCCGACATAGGGCACTTGCAAATGCCGAGCGAGCCCCGGTTCCGCAGTCGGGGACCGAGGCTCGGCAGGCGGGCACTCAGGCCCGGAACCTATTCCTCGTCGATGCCGGGGGCCGGAATGGTGTCGATCGCGCCGGGCTCCTCCGTCTCGTCCTCGTCGAGCAGCGGCTCAGCCGGGTCGGCGATCTCCTCGCTTTCGGTCTCGAGCGCCTCGACCTCCGCCTCCTCCGCGGGCAGCGCCGCAGGCACGGGACGCAGCATGGGGCGGAAGCTCGATCGCCGATAGCCGGTCTCGGAAACGGCAGGTGCCTCGACGGGCACATACGTCGTGCCGCAATGCGGGCAGGCGATGCCTGCACGATTGAGGTCATAGAACGGCTCGGCACAGGTGCCGTTCTGGCAACGGCGCTTGGTGCCTCGCAAAGCCTTGGCGGTCATGAAGCCTCGATCGGGCGCTGCCCGGGTTGTCGGCCGCAGAGCGTGCGGCCCCGAATGGATCGTCCGGCGTTGGCGGACAGGTCAGCTGACGCGGTGAACGGTGAAGGCGAGAGTCGACGCGATGGCCGCTACCCGCTCGAGCTTGAGTGCTGCCGCACGCTGGTTGGCACGGCTTGGTGATCGCAAAAGCTCCGAGATGTCCCGGAGCAACGAATCCAGCAGATTGAGGCTTTCTGCGGTGTGCATCTGGTCTCCTGCCACGCTTCGGAGCGCGGCGTGAGCTCCTGGCGATGCCGTGGAGCCCGTTGACTGGCAGTCGCTTCGCGAAATGATCAATGGCGCCAAGCCGTGCAGCGATGCTGATCGCTGCTCGCGCAGACCGGCCGAGCTTTCGATATCCATCGTCGGCGCGTCGCCGGTAACGTGTTACCCGGCAGCTGGATCGATCGCCGACTCATCTGCTCCGCGTCGAGCAGCGAGAGCGTGGACTCTACCGGTCTTCGGCGTGCAAGTCCAATCGTTTGGCGGCCGGCTGCCGCTCGGCAAGGCGCATCCGGTCGAGGACGCCCTGCAATATGAGAGTGGCGGCGAGCTTGTCGATGACCTCGGCGCGTCTTCGCCGAGAGGCATCGGCCTCGATCAGCATGCGCTCGGCCTGGGCTGTCGAGAGGCGCTCGTCCGAGAGCAGGATCGGGTGCGGAGTCAGTCCGGCCAGATTGCGAGCGAAAGCGCGCGAAGCCTGTGCCCGAGGCCCTTGAGTGCCGTCGAGATTGAGGGGCAGGCCGACCACGTAGCCGCCGACACCGTGCTGAGCGGAGAGATCGAGCAAGCGCGCGGCATCCGCCTTGAACTTGCCGCGCCGGATGGTCTCGAGCGCCGAG
>JBFWQN010000620.1:0-3143 GCA_050249405.1 Hyphomicrobiaceae bacterium
CAGATGCGGCTCGAGGCGCCGCCCGGTGGCCGTCGGTCTGTACTCGGTGCAGCCCTTCTCGGCGGTCTTGCCCGCCTCCTTCAGATACGCCTCGAATCGCTGGCGCGTGATCTCGTGCCGGCCCATCGCGAAGGGCTTCGCGAACGTCACCTTGTGCACGGGCCGCTCGAAGGGGTGGCTACCAATCTCGTCCTCGGGCGCGCCCATCATGAAGGAACCGGCCGGCACCACCACCATCTCCGGGCAGTCGGAGCAATCGCGGAAGGCCTCGCCCGTCTTGAAGCACTGCTCCGTGCCATCGACAGTGGCCATGATGCCGCTACAGGCCACCGCCTCGGATCGGCTCGGCTTGGCCGGCGCGAGTGGAGCGGTCGTGGTTGAAGGCGTGATCGGCTTCGCTGCCTTGCCGGCCTCGGTTTCCACTGGAGCGACCGGCACCTTGGCCGGAAGGTCGACCGTCGCCACTGGCACCGCGGCGGGCACGGCGCTCGGGCTCGCATCGGGGCCGAGCGGCCGCAGCATCCCAGCCTGATAGGCCGCCGCGATTGCCGCGACGACCACAAACGCGCCGGCCAGCACTCGCCAAGGCAGGACAGCTTTCCGTGGCGCGGCGGGGATGGCAGACGCTGCCAGGACCGTGGCGTCCGCCGGCGAAACCGGCTGACCCGCCGTCCGGCGTTCCGCAATTGAGGTCGGGGCCGTCTCGACAGCCGTCGCGGCTGGCTCACCCGTCGACAAGGCCGGCGCGTCTCCCCCGAGCAGCATCGAGCGCCATTCCGCCACCGATTGTGGCCGCTCCTCGGGCCGAATGGCAAGGGCACGGTCGATGGCGGCCAGAAACGAGCGCCGGTATTGCCCGGACCCGGCCGTGAGCGCCGAAGCGTTGGCGTCGGCCAGCACGCGCAGCGTCGCCTCCTGCGGCTCGCGCCCCGTAACACACCGATAGAGCGTGGCCGCGAGGGCATAAATATCGGTCCAGGGACCCTGGGCACGAGAGTCGGTCGCGTACTGCTCCATCGGCGAGTAGCCGCGCTTGACGAGGCCGGTCAGAGCGCTCGAGAGCTCGGCTGCGACACGACGCGTGGCGCCGAAGTCGAGCAGAACCGGCGTCCCGTCGGGCCGTACGATGATGTTGTCGGGGGCCACGTCGCGATGCAGGAAATCGACGTCGTGCATGCGCTCCAGAGCGCCGAGCAGCGGCTCCAGCAGCCGGTCGAGCTCGGCCTGAGTCGGCGATCGGCCGAGGTCCGACAACCAGGCCTTGAGCGTCGGTCCCTGCTCGAGGTCCATGACCATGTAGGCCGTGCCGTGCGCCTCGAACACGCGCAGGACGCGCACGATCGCCGGATGCGCGAAGCGAGAGAGCGTGCGTGCCTCCCGCAGGAAGCTCGATTTCAGCTTGTCGAAAAGATCGCGGTCCCTGTCCGAGCGGGCGCGAATGCTCATGGTCGACTGGCGGTGGCCGATCTCGGCCGGATAATATTCCTTCACCGCGACCGGCCTACCGAGGCCGCGGTCGAACGCCTCGTAAGTGACGCCGAAGCCGCCAAGGCCCAGCACGCGGCGAATCTCGTAGCTTTGGTCGAGAACAATGCCGGACGGCAAAGCCGAACGCGAATCCAAGATCACCTCCCGGGCGGGCGGCGCGTGAAACTCGGTAGGAAACTGGACGAGTTGCCGACGCTTGTGAAGCGCTATTCGGCGCCGGCGGTCACGGTGATCCCCTCGAAGGCCGGGACCTCCGCCCAGAAAACACGGGCGATGCGCGAGACGTCAGCGGGATCGCCAGTCGTCAACAAGCGCAAACGCGGCGCTCCAAGCTCGACGACGCCGGCAAAGTGCGGGTGGCGGGTAAGATAGTCCTCGAGGCTGTCGGCAACGACCTCGGGCTGGGAGAGGAGACGCGTGAAGCGAGGCAGGTGGCGCCGGAACAGGTGCTCGACCAGCGGATAGTGCGTGCAGGCCAGGATGGCGCGGTGGGGTGGCTCGCCCCCGGCCTGTGCATCCAGCGCCGCGACGCTCTGCCGGACGATCGCCTCGAGCGCGGGCTCGGGCTGGCCGGCCTCGATGGCGCCAGCCAGCGTCGGACACGCCTGCTGCACGACCGTGATGCGCGGGCAGCGCTTGCGGATCTCTTCCGGAAACACGCCCGAGGAAACGGTGCGCGTGGTACCGAACACGGCAATGACGTCGCTATTGTATTTCTGCGGATACTGCGGGCTCGTGACGCCCCAGGGCGTCTGGGTGGCCGCCTCGACGGTCGGCGCGGCGATGCCCAGCACGTTGTGGGTTCGGGCGAACGCGCTGACGGGCAGCCACTCCCGCTGCAGGGGGCGGGCGGCGACGCAAGTCGCCGTGTTGCATGCCAGAACGACCAGCCGGCAACCCAGCCCGAACAGGGTCTCGCAAGCCGCCCGCGTGAGGGCGATGACCTCCTCCGAGGGCCGGTTTCCGTACGGTGCATTACCGTGGTCGCCGAGATAGACGAATGTCTGGCGCGGAAAGCGGGCGAGGAGCGCCTGCAGCACCGTGAGGCCGCCGTGGCCGGAATCGAAAACCCCGATCATGCCCGTTCCGTCCTGCCTTTGAAGTCCGGCAAAACGCATACGGTGCCGATGTGACGCCGGCTGGGCGTGGCGGTTGCCGCGCGCCAGCGGTCCTACACTCTAAGGGCTACAGCTACTCTGCCGCCTGGCTCGAGCCCTGGGTCTGCGCGTCCTGCTCCTTCAGCATCTCGAGCGAGGGCATCGAGACGGCGTTGTAGCCGCAGTCGACATAGTGGATCTCGCCCGTGACGGCGCCGGAAAGGTCCGACAACAGGTAGAGCGCCGCGCCGCCGACCTCGTCCAGGGTCGGCGTGCGCTTCAAGGGAGACGTCTCGCCCTGGTAGTTGAAGATGATGCGCGCATCGGAAATACCGGCGCCGGCGAGCGTTCGCATGGGGCCGGCCGAGAGCGCATTGACGCGGATGCCCTGGCCGCCGAAATCGGCCGCAAGATACCGAACCGAAGCCTCGAGCGCCGCCTTTGCCACGCCCATCACGTTGTAGGACGGCACGACGCGCTGCGAGCCGCCATAGGTGAGCGTCAGCATCGAGCCGCCGGTCTTCATCAGCGGGGCTGCACGCTTTGCCACCTCGGTGA
>JBFWQN010000621.1:0-3126 GCA_050249405.1 Hyphomicrobiaceae bacterium
CGCCGACCGTACGAGCGACCGGCATTGAAAATTTACGGCGACGTGGCGCAATGGACGGCCGGCGGCGCTACCGGTAGCCCAGAGAACGACCAGTCTGGGAGCGGCGGCGCTCCGTCGAAGCACATCTAGAGAGCTAGAGCCGGTGGGGACGCCGAGCGATATGGCAATTGCGATCGCGCACTTCATCGACGGCAGATGACGGGCCGCAGCGCCTATCGCTTCGCGAACGGTGTCGTAGTGTCACCGTGGTCGCTGCCTCCGCTGCTGCCGTATGACGTGAGCACGGCGGAGCGTCGATCACTTTACTCCATCGAGGTGGAGGAAAGCGGCGACCCGGCGCAATTTCCGTTCGCCACAGAGGGACCGCCACACGTCGTCTGGCAAGCTCCAGACGGGCGCACGACCATCAGCCGAGGGTGCGCTGGGTTCGCGCTCGAGTACATGGCCCGCGCCCGCTTCGTCGTCCATGCGGACGCTAATGGCTCCTCGGTTCTGGCCGAATTCCATGATGCCTGGGAGACATGCCAGCACCTCCTTCTCGATCAGGTCCTGCCTCGCGTGCTCTTCCAGATGGGCGAGACCGTGTTGCATTCCGCGGCTGTCGAGATCGACGGGCGGGCGGCGCTCTTTCTCGGCGCCACCGGATACGGCAAGTCGACGCTCACGCGCGCCTTCGCCGACGCTGGCTGCCGCATCCTGTCCGACGATGCCATCGTTCTGACACTCGCGGACGGCCTGTGCACCGCGCAGGGCACCTACCCGAGCCTTCGCCTCGTCACGCAGGATCCCACCCGCGCGGCTTTCGGCACCAAGGAGCGCATCGACCTCGACCCGTCGCACTGCGTCGTCGGCAAGGTCCCTCTCGCTGCGGTGTTCCGCCTCGAGCCGCCCGACCCGGTGCAAATGCACGTCACCGTCACGCCACTGACGGAGCGGGAGACGTGCATGGCGCTGCTCGCCACGGCCTTCATGCTCGACCCGACCGATCACGCCCGGACCGCCCGTCTCATGCAGACGTGTGCGCCCATCGCGTCCATGACACCGGGCTTCTCGCTGGCCTATCCTCGTGTGCGGGACGCCCTGCCGCACGTCCGCGACGCCGTGCGGGCGGCGCTGGCGCAACCCGGCTTGCCCCCTCCGACGGAGTGATCGCGATGACGTCCGAAACCACACCCGCGAGCGCGAGCCCTTCGGCCTATCGCCTCGTCCCGTCGGTGATGACGAGCAGCGTCGGGCGCGAGATGGTGCTGCTCGACACCGACAACGGCATCTATTTCGGCATCGACGAGGTGGGCGCCCGTATCTGGGCCCTGCTGGCGGAGGGTCACGGCATCGCCGCCATCAGCGGCCGCATCACGGCGGAGTACGAGGTCGAGCCCGACATCGCCGAGCGCGACGTGCGCGACTTCGTCGGAGAGCTGATCGCCAAGGGGCTCGTGGAGCCGAAGCCCTAAATCTCGGCCACGTACGTGCTGTCGAGGGTCACCTTCACGGGGCGCTGCAGCAGCTCCATAAGCAGCACCACGCGATCACGCTCGTCCATGTCGACGATTGTCGCGACGATGCCGTCGAACGCACCCTGCACCACCTTGACCGTCTGTCCCACCGAGAAAGGCGATGCGGGACGCACGATGGCGCCTCCGACCTCGCGTGCCTGGAGCGCCTCGACGAATCCATTGGGCAGATAGCTCAGCCGGTCGCCGTTGCGCACCACCGACCGGACCCCGAACGTCGACAGCATGGACCGCCAGCGGCCGATGTCGGACGTCACCGCCGTGAACAGGTAGCCGGGAAACATCGGCCGCAGCACATCCTGCGTGCGCCGGGCATGGCGGACGCGCGCGCGCAGCATGGGGCAGTAGCTCTCGAAACGCTGGCGGTGCAGGTTCTCGATGGCGAACCGCTCCTTGTGCGGGTGCGTGTTCACGACCACCCACATTCGCGTTTCGCTATGGCGACCAGACGCTTCGCTCATGCCCACCCCCTACTCCGGCGATCGCAACACAACACGGCTTCGCATTACGGCAAAAGCATGGCTGCAATTGTCGCCTTGCGCGCACGCCGACACGCGCCTTGCGATTCCGCGCGCCCGCATGCTGGGATGACTTGCCCTCGATCGAGCTGCACAGGAGACGACCCTTGCTCACCATCTATGGTGTCTACCGTAGCCGCGCCACGCGCAACATCTGGCTCGCCGACGAGCTCGGCATTCCATTCGAGCACGTCCCCGTCACCCAGCCCTACCGCGCACATGCCGCGCCACTCACCTCGCGCAGTCCCGAGTTCCTCGCGATCAATCCGAACGGTCACGTGCCGGCGGTCGTCGACGACGGTCTCGTGCTCTGGGAGTCGCTCGCGATCAACCTCTACCTCGCCAAGAAGCACGGCGGACCGCTCGCACCGGCGAACGTAGCCGAGGACGGCCTGATGACCATGTGGACCATATGGGCCATCACCGAGGTCGAGGGCCGGGCGATCGAGGTCATGCGCAACCCGAAGGACGCCACGGCGGCGATCGAGGCGCTGAAGGCGCCGTTCGCCGTGCTCGACGGCGCGCTCGCGAAGAGCGGCCACCCGGTCGGAGGTCGCTTCACGGTCGCCGACATCAATATCGCCGAGTGCGTGCGCTACGGCTCGGGAGCCCCGCAGCTCTTCGACGCCGCCCCCAATGTCAAGAAATGGCTAGCCGCCTGCCACGCTCGGCCCGCTTTCAAGGCGATGTGGGCGAAGCGCGACGCCGAGCCGGCGTAAGGGCGATCGAGCGTGCGCTGCCCCGGTTTGCGGGGCAGCGCCGGCCGGTCCTGTCCCACATTTGCCACTATTGCATCATCCCCCTGCTCAAACTGGAGGCTCGCGCCTGCTACGGCGCGACCGCCCAGGCAAATGCATATTTCCGGCGAGCATTTTGGGTGGAGCGCCATGCATGTCGAGGCTGACAGCACCTGCTGATGCGGTCGCTCCGGAACAGGGCGCCTCAGGGCGGGGCTTTTCACTGCGCGCTCTTGTCTCTGAGACGGCCGCGGGCCTGGTCGTCTTCTTCGTCCAGCTCATCCAGGCGATCGGTTTCGTCGCGTTGGTCTTCCAGGGCGAATTGCGGGGCTCGTTGGGCCTCGGGCTGTGGAGCCT
>JBFWQN010000622.1:0-3124 GCA_050249405.1 Hyphomicrobiaceae bacterium
TGCCCGGCTCGAGGCCGTAGGCCGCCAGCGCAGCCTTGCCGGTCAGATGCGGCGGCAACCCGCGCATCTCGCCGACGCCGAGGTTGGTCGAGGGCTCGCGGTAGTAGAGCGGCATGAGCTGCGCGTGGCAGTCGGTCATATGCAGCAGCGTGACCTGGCCCTTGGGGCTGAAGCGCATGAGCTGGTCGAGGCCGAGCCGCTCGGCCGAGGCGAGACGGCGCGTGCCCGCGCCCGCGACGGCGAGCGTCGCAGCGGCGACGGCACCGAACTCGCGCCGGCTCAGCATGCGTGAGCACCTCCCGACAAGCGCCTTGCCCGGTCCGCCCCTTTTCCGGAGCTTTGCTGCAGCGGGGTCATCTTGGTTGTTTCGCTGGTCGGCCGGCCGCGGGCGGCCCGGCGGCCGGCGCGGGAGAGGCCGGCGCGGCACCACGCACCGCCTCCTGCTTCGGCTCGCGGTTGATCGGGCTATCCGGGTGCATCAGCAAGGCCACGAGATCCTTGATCTGCTCGCTGGTGAGGATCGCGTTGGCGCCGAACCGCGGCATGAGGGAGCACGGCACGATCGCCTGACTGTTGTAGATCTTGTCGTAGACGATCTGGGCGTAGGCAGGGTCGAATTTGTGGATGCGGCCATAGCCCTCGAGGCTCACTCCGATGGTGCCGTAGCTCACCTCGTCGGGCGACAGCTTGTGGCAGGCGTAGCAGTTGCCGCCGTTGGGCCGGCTGGGATCGGTGTCCGTGAAGCGCAGCCCGTAGCCCGATTGCGCGATCGCCTCGCCTCGCCGCCAGTCGCCGATGTAGTTGCCATCGGGCGGGCGGAAGATGCGCGCGCTCTCGGTCGACTTGATGCGGTCGGCGACCTCCTTTGGCGGCTGATTGCGCCATTTGGCACACGTCGTCATGGTCGCGTCGGGCGCGAGGCGAGGCTGCCATCCCTGCGGTAGGGCGGGGAACGCCTGCCGGAGGACACGCCGGAGCTGGCGCTCGCCCACGGGCCGCGCCTCCTCGGCGAGCACGATGCTGGCGAGGCCAAGGCTGGCGACGGCTAGCGTGACGATGAGCGCTTTTCCCATGCGGCCCGTCAGCGCTTGATGCCGGGTGCGGCGACAGTGCCACCGCTCGCCTGGCGGGCCAGATAGGAGATCAGCGCCACGCTCGCCTCCGAGCCGAGCTTCAACTCCGGCAGCCGCATCTGCCAGAAACAGTCGTAGAGCCGGTGTTGCAACGTCATGACGTGCGCCGCGGACACCCGGTAGGCGGGCCACTCGCCGACCACCTTGCGGGCTTCCGCAGGCTCGACGAGCTGGGCGAGAGCCTGCCGCCGGATCCGCTTGCCCTCGCCCCCGTGACAGCTCGCGCACGAGAAATCGAACGGCCCCATGCGCCGGTGGAACAGCGTCTCGCCGAGGGCCAGCGTCGCCTTCTCGCGCGGGTGGGCGAGTGGCGCTGCGAACGGTCGCCCTTCGGAGCGCGAGGCGACCCATGTCGCGATGGCGCCAAGCTCCTTGACGGGCTCGTTGGCCGCCGGATGGGGCTTGGCGGTCACATTGCCAGGATCGAGACCCTGCAGCTGCTCCATGCACCAGACGATGCGCGTCTCGGCGTCCATGACCCGCCCGGCATCTTTGAAATAGCGCGGCAATTCGGCATAGGCGCCATCCACGACGCCGGGGCCTTTTCCCAGATCGCAGCGCTCCAGCGACGCCTTGCGGGGCCCCCTCCGCTCCTTCCACAGGGCCGCGCCCCGGTCGGCATCGAGGAGCGCGGGATTGGACCAGGGATCGGCCTTCAGCATGGCCCGAAAGGCCTCGAGGCCACGATCGACGGCGTCGGGCTCGGCGGCGCGAGAGGCGTCCCCTCGGCTCAAGGCCGCCAGCACGAGCCCGGTGGCGGCCGCTATGACGATCAGCCTTGCCGCGAGCCGGTAACGCTTCATCGGGTGCGCTCTTGCCCTCGTGCCTGCCGGAGCGCACTCTGCGCGTCGGGGCTGCCGCTCTGGCGCCTCCTCGCCAACATCGCGTGCGCGTTGACATCGATAGCGTCAGTCTGAACTATTCGAGCAACCGCCGCCAGGGGTCAAACCGTCCGCCGCGAGCCTCGCGTGGGGCATGACCCGAGAGATCCCGAGAGCCAACGTGCAGCAGAAGTCGATCATCGAGGGCGAGGCCCTGCAGCCGCCCGCCGAGCCCCATGTGCCGCTCTCGGTGCCGGTGGGAGACGCCGTAGCGACGACGACCTGCTACATGTGCGCCTGCCGATGCGGGATCAAGGTGCACCTGAAGGACGGCCGCGTCCGCTACATCGAGGGCAACCGCGATCATCCGGTCAACCGCGGCGTGATCTGCGGCAAGGGTGCCGCCGGCATCATGCAGCATTACGCCCCGTCGCGGCTGCGGGCCCCGCTGCTCCGGGTCGGTCCGCGCGGCTCGGGCGAGTACAAGGAGATCGGCTGGGAGGAGGCGCTGGGCATTGCCACCGGCTGGCTCTCCCGCATTCGCGCGACGGACCCGAGAAAGCTCGCCTTCTTCACCGGCCGCGATCAGTCGCAGTCGCTGACCGGCTGGTGGGCCATCCAGTTCGGCACGCCCAATTTTGCCGCGCACGGCGGCTTCTGCTCGGTCAACATGGCGGCGGCCGGCCTCTACACCTTCGGCGGCTCGTTCTGGGAGTTCGGCGAGCCCGATTGGGATCATGCCAAGTACTTCCTCATGTTCGGCGTCGCCGAGGACCACGCCTCGAACCCGATCAAGATCGGCTTGGGCAAGCTCAAGGCCCGCGGCGCCAAGGTCGTCGTCGTCAATCCGGTGCGTACCGGCTACGGCGCCATCGCCGACGAGTGGATCGGCATCCGGCCGGGAACGGACGGGCTTTTCGTCGGCGCACTCATTCACGAGTTGCTGGCGAGGCAGCGCATCGACCTCGACTACCTCGTCCGCTACACCAATGCCCCGGCGCTGGCGATCGACGCCCCCGGCTCGGCCGATCATGGTCTCCTCGCACGGGGCGAGAAGGGCGAGGCCCTGGTCAAGGACCGTCGCACCGGCGCCTTCGTCGGCATCGATACGCCCGACCTAGCTCCGGTGCTGCAAGGCGAGGTGACGCTGCCTGACGGCCGCAAGGCGCG
>JBFWQN010000623.1:0-3113 GCA_050249405.1 Hyphomicrobiaceae bacterium
AGGCAGGCGACGAGCATCTGTGCAACCAGCCGCGCGCACTCGGTATCAATCGCGACGGCGGCTATGCCAGTCACGTGCTGGTGCCGGACCCCAAGTACCTGTTCGCCTACGAAGGCCTCGACGATGGCCTCGCCGCCACCTACGCCTGCTCGGGCCTCACCGCTTTTGGCGCCCTGAAGAAAGCCCGCGAGGCGGTCGCTCATGGCGGCGACCTGCTCATCATCGGTGCAGGCGGGGTCGGTCTGTCGGGCGTCCGCATGGCCGAGGCCGTGACAGGCGTGAAGCCGATCGTCGCCGACCTCGACAAGGCGAAATGGGCCGCCGCCCGCGACGCCGGCGCACGCGAGACCATCGATCCCACCGACCCCGAGGCCGGCAAGGCCCTCTATCGCATGACCGGCGGCGGGGTAGCCGCGGCCATCGACTTCGTCGGCGCGGCGGCCTCGTTCACGTTCGGCTTCAACGCGTTGAGAAAAAGCGGACGCCTGATCGTGGTCGGTTTGTTCGGCGGCTCGGCGTCGCTGCCCGTGCCGATGATCCCGCTGAAGAATGCGACCGTGATGGGCTCGTACGTCGGCAATCTCGACGACATGCGGGAGCTTATGGCGCTCGCACGGAGCTGGAAGGTGCCGGGGCTGCCCATCGCGAGCCGCCCTCTCGCCGACGCCAACGAGGTTCTCGGCAGCCTCGCCGCCGGCAAGATCGTCGGTCGTGTCGTGCTCCGGCCATAGCCGCGCGTGGAAAGATGAGGATCGGCGCACCCGCCGCCGATCCTCCGAGCCTGGATACTCGCCTCAGTAGGCGTTGAAATTCCAGCTGAAGTTCGCGGCATTGAAGTTCTGCAGCAGTGCGATCTGCACCGCGGCCCCGGCTCCACCCGCATCGGCATCGAAGCGCAGGATGGTCGACGTGCCGGACTGCGCGGCTGAGAGATAGCCCGCCGCCGCCGCATTGCCAGCCGTCGCCGAGATGCCGGCCGCATCGAGCACCGGCCGGATGACGATGATGTCGCCCTGCGACGTCGAGAAATCCGATATGACATCGCCGAATTCGTTGGCGGCTGTCCACCAGAAGAAGTCGCGATCGGTGCCACCGGTCATGCTGTCGGTGCCGGTCCCTGGCATCAGGTAGTCGACGCCGTAGCTGCCGTTCATGGTGTCGTTGCCTGCACCTCCGATGATCAGATCCGTGCCATCGCCGCCATTGAGCGAATCCGCACCAACCTCGGTCGCGCCGAAATCGCCATAGATGTAGTCGTTGCCATTGCCGCCGAAGATCGTGTCGGCACCGTTTCCGCCACTGCCAACGTCATTGCCGGACGACAGGTCCATGTAGTCGGCCCCTTCGCCCGAGAATATGGTGTCGTTGCCATATCCCGCGTAGATCGTGTCCTGCCCGATCTCGGCCGAGCCGTAGTCGGAGAAGACGTAGTCGGCGCCGTCGCCCAGGCTGATGTAGTCGGCGCCGCCGCCGCCGAGGACGATGTTGTCGCCGGTCGAATAGTTGTCGGAGATGTAGTCGTTGCCGCCGCCGGCCGAGATGTAGTCGCTTCCCTGGCCGCCATTCAGATATGTGTCGCCGATCGAGTCGACCAGGAAGTCGTCTCCGGCGTCTCCATAGAGATCGCTGTTGTCGGCGCTGCTGTAGTTGTAGATCTGGTCGTTGCCGGCGCCGCCCTCGATGTCGTTCTCGCCGTAGATGGTGACGGCGATGTCGTTCCCGTCGTACAGCTCAAACTGCAGCCGGCTGGATTCGACCGAATAGAGGTAGTCGTTGCCGCCCATGACGATCGACCAGCGAGCGGTGTCGTTCGAATACTGCGTGTACTGGGCGACCGACAGGTAGTCGAGATTGAGGTTGGTGATGTCGAGGACGTACGAGCCCTCGTCGTAATACGTCAAAGCATTGAGCGTTCCGCCCGTGATCCCTGAGGCATTCTGCGTGAAGTTGCCGGTCCAGTAATATTGTTGGTTGTCGTAGGTCGAGCCATTGTTGAGACCGATGACGCCGGCCGCCGCGTAGTTGACCACATAGCCGTTGGTGGCATTTGTGATGATGTCGGCATTCCAATAGCCTGTCCCGGATTCATAAACCGTAATATTTGCCATTGCGTCCCCCTGACATTGCGATGCCGTCACGGGACGGCCACGTTGGACCGCCCGCTAATCCGTCTCGGCCGGCCCCATCAGCATCGCTGCGCGATATGCGGATAGTCTCACGAGAGAGGGTGCCGTTAACTGAACTATATAGCTCTGTCGTGACGGCGGACAATGATTACCCGCCCTTTCGTCGCGATTGCGACGATCCGGCCGAATCGCAGTGATCTGAGTCAGGCCGAGACGGCACCTTCCGGAAAGCTCGCGGCCTCGATGCGGTTGCCATCCGGGTCCCGGACGAAAGCGCCGAAGTAGCTGGTCATGGCTGCCGCGCGCGGGCCTGGCGCCCCATCGTCCGAGCCGCCGCCTGCGAGAGCCGCCGCGTGAAAGGCCCGCACGGCCTCTGCGGTTCGCGCGCGAAGGCAGATATGCACACCGGTCGCCGACGCCACCCGCTCCATGCCCGGCCGATGGTTGAGCCACAACTCTGGATAGCGCTTGCCGAAGCCCGCCATGCCCTCTCGCCGGACGAGGCAGGTCATGCCGAGTGGCGCCAGTAGTGCCTCGTAGAAGGCTGTGCTCCGCGCCAGATCCGAAACACCGATCGAGATGTGGTCGATCATGCCTTGCCCCGTGTTGTCGGCATCGCCCCGCCGCGCCGCCCGACGCGGCACCTTGTCGCGAATGCATTGTGCCCGTACCCTGCCGCAGCGCGCAAACCGGGCGCGGCGCACGCCGTGCCGAACCGTACCGGTCGCGCCCGACAATGGAGGAAACGATGGCCGATGGCTCGAATCCCGGCAAGCAACCGCTCGTGAAGCCCGGGCACAAGATTGCTCACGCCACCGCCGAGAACTCGCCGCTGGTCGCAGGCCGCCGCGAGTTCTTCAAGTACCGCGATCTCGGCGTCAACGCCGCCAGCGGTGGCCAGATGAAGGCGCAGGTGATGAGCGCCATCAAGGGCATGACAGAGCCGACCGGCTGGCACTACCACAAGTGCGATGCGCAGTTCGTCTA
>JBFWQN010000624.1:0-3108 GCA_050249405.1 Hyphomicrobiaceae bacterium
CGCGTTGCGCTTCTCGGGCCTGTTCAACGTCAGCCGGGCAACGCCGTCTGCGACCTCGTAGAGGATGTGGCGATAAGCGGTCATCGGGGTCTCCCGGTCTCGTTGGTGGGTCCGTGATGATGAAGGAGCGCGGGGCCGGAGCAAAGCCGTAGGCGGCCGCAGCGGGCAGGCCCATCCCGATGGCTCGACCGTTTCGCCTTGAGCGCCGACCGCGTCGGACGGTATTCGTGCTTGGGTCGGCGGTGGCTGGAGAGCTGGATGCACATCGAAATCGAGCACGGACCGGTGATGATCCTCGGCGGGCCCTATTCGAACGTGCGCGCCACCCGTGCGGTCCAGGCCGAGGCAGAGCGGCTGGGCATCCCGCCCAGGCGCGTCATCTGCACCGGCGATGTCGTCGCCTATTGCGGCGAGCCCGAGGAAACCGCCCGCACCGTGGCCGAATGGGGCTGCCACGTCGTACAGGGAAACTGCGAGCAGCAGCTTGCCGCCGGCGCCGACAACTGCGCCTGCAATTTCGAGGATGGGAGCGCCTGCGATCTGCTCGCCAAGGGCTGGTACCCCTTCGCGGCCGCCCAGATCTCGCAGGACATGCGGGCGTGGATGGGGTCGCTCCCAACCTCGCTGAGGTTCGAGCTCGCGGGCTTATCCTTCCGCGTGGTGCACGGCGGGGTCGAGGAGGTGGCGCGATGGGTGTTCGCCTCGGAGCCGGAGACGATCGCCGAGGAATGCGTGCACGCGGGTGCTGACGTGGAGGTCGTCATCGCGGGCCATTCGGGGCTGCCGTTCATCGCACGATCCGGCCGACAGACGTGGATGAATGCAGGCGTGATCGGCATGCCGGCCAACGACGGAACCACGGATACCTGGTACGGGCTCGTCACCCCGACACGCGAGGGTGCGAAGCTCTCGACGCACCGCCTCACCTACGATCACCACGGAGCCGCCGCAGCCATGCGACGGATCGGTCATGCCAACGGCTATGCGAGAACGCTGGTGACGGGGCAGTGGCCAAGCCTCGACGTGCTGCCGCCGCGCGAGCGCGAGGAAACCGGCAAGCGGATCAAGGCGCGCAGCCTCACGCTGACTGCGCGGCGCACCGGGGTGGCGGCTTAGCGCGAGGCGCAGAGAAATTCGCCGGCTGCGATGTGCGCGACACATTTCCAACATTCGCGCATGACCTGCTAGGCACGGGGAGGGCGGAAGCTTCTTGAGAGGGGGCTCGAGCCCATGTTCACGCGTCAGCCTGCAACCAACAAGACACTCAACGACATCAAGCCGGTCGAGAAGGCATTCGAGCGCACGCTCGATGCGCTGCGGCCGGGTGGCGAGAGAGAGACCATTGCCACAGTGGGCGGAGGACAGCCTACCGCGAAGCCGGCGGCGCCCGCCGTGCCGTCCATCGATGCCACGAGGCCCATCGGCGGCCGGCAGGACGGCACGTTCTCGATCATCGGCAACGATCTGACGATCGTCGGGCAGGGCCTGCGCATCATCACGCGGGGCACGCTGCAAGTCGAAGGCAAGATCGAAGGCGATGTCGTCGGGAACGAGGTGATCATCGGCGAGAAGGGTCAGGTGACCGGCGTCGTCTCGGGACAGCACGTCATCGTCCACGGCTCAGTCGCCGGGACGGTGAAAGGGGTGAGCGTGGTGCTCAAATCGGGCGCGCGGGTCGACGGCGACGTGTTGCACCAGCAGCTCAGCGTGGAGCAGGGTGCGTATCTCGATGGCCGCGTGCGCCGGCCGGCCGATCCTGCCGAGCTGACGCCAGTGCTCGAGTAGAACGCGACACGCCGGCGGCGGACGCCGGCCTCGCAGGACACGGTCGCGATCCGAAACGTCATCGCGACTTTGTCCAGGCGGGCGGGGTCCAGGCCGCCCGGCTCAGATCCACTCCCGGCGATCCTCGTCGTCCATCGAGGGACGGCGTGGCCGCGGTCCCTTATTGGGCGGCAGCAGGATCAGAATGACCAGCATCGGCGGGAAAATGAACGACCACGCCGCCCACCAGGAATGGTCCCGATTGCGCGCGGCGGCCACTATGCCAGCGACCACCGCCGAAACGATCGAGATGATACCCCAGACGGCTATGAACCTGACGGCATTCATGGTTCTGCGGCCTCCAGCCCCGCGGCGCGTCAGGCGCCAGCCGATGCGAGCCAGCCTCGATCTGGTCCCCGATTGTGGCGAAGTCAAGCTGAGCACGCCGCAAGGGCCGCCAGCCGCATCAAATGGTTACGGAAATCAATGGAGCCGGCTCGGGCGGCCGCCCGCATGCTCGAGGGCGGCCTGTGCTCGGGGGCCCGGACTCACATTCCGGGATAATTGGGGCCGCCGCCGCCCTCGGGCACGGTCCAATTGATGTTCTGGTTGGGGTCCTTGATATCGCACGTCTTGCAGTGCACGCAGTTCTGCGCGTTGATCTGGAATCGCTTGCTGCCGCCCTCCTCCTCGATCCACTCGTAGACCCCGGCAGGGCAGTAGCGATTGGATGGGCCGGCAAACTGGCCCAGCTCCGACGCTCGCTGCAATTTCATGTCCTTGACCTTGAGATGGACCGGCTGGTCCTCCTCGTGGTTGGTGGCAGAAAATGACAAGTTGGTCAGCCGGTCGAACGTCAGCGCGCCGTCCGGCCTCGGGTAGGCGATGGGCTTGAACTGGTCGGCGTGGCCAGTCGCGGCGTAGTCCGGCTTGCCGTGGCGCATGGTATTGCCGAGGCCGATGCCGGGCAGGATGGTGTTCAGCCACATATCCGCGCCGCCGAGCATGATGCCGAGGAACGTGCCGTACCGCGACCAGTAGGGCTTTGCGTTCCGGACACGACGCAGATCGTCGGCGATCGGCCCCTCGCGCACGGCGCGCTCGTAGGTCTCGAGCCGGTCGTGGCTACGGCCGTCTTTCAGGGCCGAGAAAGCGGCCTCGGCAGCGTGGATGCCCGAGAGCACGGCATTGTGGCTGCCCTTGATGCGCGGCACGTTGACGAGACCTGCGGAGCAGCCGGTCAGGACGCCACCCGGGAAAACGAGCGTCGGAATCGATTGCCAGCCGCCCTCGGTGATGGCGCGCGCGCCGTAGGCGATCCGCTTGCCGCCGGCAAAGGTGTCG
>JBFWQN010000625.1:0-3071 GCA_050249405.1 Hyphomicrobiaceae bacterium
GCGCGAAGACGAGACCGATGGTGAGAAGCGAGGCGAAAACGACGCCTGCGATGATCGCGACGTCGATCAGACCGGGGCTCATGGGCAATGCTCCTGTGGATATGGGGACGTGCGGGTCAGGCCTTCAGACCCTCGGCGACGATGGCGATGACGCGGAAGACGGAGCCGGCGCGCGAGACGACGAGCACGCGGGAGCCCGCCTCGAAGCTGTCGGCGGCGTGGTCGGGCTCGACGCGGATGTAATGGGTCTTGCCGTAGGTGTCGGTGAGCTTGGCCTCGGCCGGCACACCGCGCCGGGCCGTGGCTGCCGTGACGGTGGCGACCTTGCCGACGAAAGCATCCAGCGAGACCGCCTCGGACTCGTCGCGCGGCAGCACGCGGGCCAGACCGAAGCCGATGCTTCGTGTCGCCGGCAGCGCGACGGCCAGGGCGGCGATGGACGCGAGGAGCGTCGGCACGTAATGGCCGGTCGCCGCGTGCGCGAGCCGTTCGAGCAGGAGCCCGGCGAGCCCGAACACGGTCAGGAACGAGATCAGCAGCACGACGACCGGCACGCGGCCGACCGCCAACCACTCGAGCGCGGAGCCGACGAGGCCGTCGCCGTGGGGCACATCGGCGTGGGCGATGTCGACGTGGGGTGCGCCCGCATCGAGCGCGTGATCGACGGAATGAAACGGCGAGAAGCCGAGCACAAGCCCCAGCAGCTCCAGCGCGGCGAACAGCAGCATGACGCCCAGCGCGGCAGCGAACGGCCAGGATTCGGGAGCCGTGAGCAGGTCGAGCATGGCGATGCCCCTATCGCAGCCGGACGATCAGGACTTGCCCTTGGCGGCAGCGAGACGCTCGCGGATGCGGCCGGCGCGCTCGAGGCGCTCGAGCTCGGCGAGCTTCTCGGCCGTGTCGCGGTTCGCGGCGGCCGAGCCGCCCACGCCGGTTGCCTGGCGGAGCACGCGATCGAATGCGGTCCCGGCCTGCTCGACGCGCCGCTCGACCGAGGGTCCGCCCGTGGCCGTCGTGCCTGGGCCCTGTCCGGGTGCGGCCTGCCGTGTGGCGACATACGTCGCGAGATCGCTTTCCATCTCGCGTTTGCGGCCGGCGAGCGCGGCGATATAGCCTTCGATCTCCTTCGCCTCGGCGTCGGCCTCGCGGAGCGCGGCCTCGAGCACCGGGGTCTGCGCCTCGAGGTCGAGCTGGCTCGCGATCACCGCCTCGGCGAGATCGTCACGGCCTTCGGCGACGGCCAGCTTCAGACGATCGGCCAACTCGCCGTGGCGGCGGCGCGCATCGTCGAGGCGCTTGCTTGCGTGGTGGCGATTGGCGAGCGTCGCGCCGAGCCGGTCGCGCAGCTCGGCCGCGGCGCGGTCGACCTCGCGGATGGCCTCCTTCATGACCGTCTCGGGGGAAGCCGCCTCGGCCGCATCGACGAGACTGCCGAAGCCTCCAAGAACGAGCCGGCGGACGCGGGACATCAAGCCTTCGCTGGTCATGTTGCATCCTCGCCATCGGTTGCAGGCGGCAAGGGCAACGGGGCATGTGCCCGCATGATGCCTTCGGCCGCTCTGACTCCGCATATCGCAATATGCTCGTAACATATTGAAAATGCGTTACGTGTTGCCTCTTCCTCGACAGCCGGCGCAAATGGGATTGCGCCGACCTTGGGAATTGAACAACGATCATATCATCGACAGCGAACGTCCGCAGATCACATTCGTGCGATCCGCCCGATGGGCCTCCCGACGGCGCAAGGCACTACGTCAGCCGATACGCCCTTCGTGCCGTGCCGGCGAACAGGTCGGCCTTCTCGGCGGACGAGCAGCCCGCGGCGATGCGCTTGAAGGCGTTGTAGAGCGCCTTGTAGCCGATCCCCATCTTGTCGACGGGGAAGTTGCTCTCGAACTGGCAACGGGCGGCGCCGAACATCTCGATGCACGGCTCTATCCAGGGCCGCCAGTGCCGCGCCAGCTCCTCCGACGACGGCGGCGATGCGACGGCGTTGTAGTCGTAGGCGGCGAGCCGCATCATCATGCCGCCGAGCTTCATCGTCACGTTAGGACATTTGGCGATCTCGGGCAGAACGCGCCGCCACTCCTTCGCCACCTCGTCGAGCTTGCCGGTATAGGGCCCGTAGCCGAGCGGCATGCCGGTGTGGTTCATCACGATGTTGGCTTCCGGCACGGCGCGGGCCAGATCGAGCAGGTCGGCGTGCTGATTGTGATAGACGAGCCCGTCGAGCGAGAGCCCCATCCTCGCCAGCCGCTTCAGCCCGGCACGGAAATCGGCGCGGCCGTAGTGGCCGGGCCCCGCGCCCTGGTGGTTGTTGCCGATCACCGGGTCGGCGTGCCAGCCAGCCGAGTTGCGCACGCCCCGGAAGCGGCCGCGGCCCGCCTCGATCATGGCGGCGAGCACCGGCTCGACCTTGTCGCCGAGCGTGAGATCGGCGTTGCCGACGATGCCCTGCGCGACGCGGGCCTTGCCCGGAAAGCGCCGGTCGCTTTCCTCGGCGAGCCGGGTCACCGCCTCGACCTCGCCCACGGCACGCATCTCGGGCGGGCCGTCCTTGCGGTAGCTGTAGTGGCAATCGACGAAAACCGTGGCCACCACATTGTGGCCGCTGCCGAGGTCGGCGTGCAGCTCATCCAGCATGTAGCGGCCGCGCTCGGGCGTCTCCCAGACGTGATGGTGCGTGTCGACGATCGGAATATCCGGCTCGAGCACCGGCTCGGCGGGCGCGCGGTCGAGCCAGTCCTGTCGCGGTGCGAAGATGCGGCCGTAGGCGGTGGGCGTCGTGCTCATGTGACGGGTCTCCCGTGGCGTGATCAGGCGATCGACGAAAGCGTGCCACCGCGATCAGCGACGGTCCATCACAGTCGATTGGAGGCCGCGAAGGACTGTCGACACCATGGCGCCGCAAGCGGACCGGAAGCGAGGCCGACGCGCGGCCCGCGACTCGAAAAGGCCAGGCTCGCGCCGACCGTCGGCCCATAAGGAGAAGGCGGCATTCACCTCGAATTCACCAAAAACCATTCCCAGCGAAAGCATTTCCGGCAGCGATAAAATGCGAGGCATTGCGC
>JBFWQN010000626.1:0-3067 GCA_050249405.1 Hyphomicrobiaceae bacterium
GTTGAACGCGGCACGCGCATGCTGCGCACCGCCCTTGGCCCGGCAGTCGCCAGGTTTCTGGACGACCCTGCGATCGTCGAGGTGATGCTCAACCCCGATGGGCGGCTCTGGATCGACCGGCTGGCCAGTGGCCTTGCCGATACCGGCGAGCAGCTTTCGGCCACGGACGGCGAACGCATCATCCGTCTCGTCGCGCACCATGTGGGTGCCGAAGTCCATTCCGGTGCCCCGCGCGTTTCCGCTGAGTTGCCCGGTACGGGGGAGCGCTTCGAGGGCCTGCTGCCGCCCGTGGTCACCGCCCCGGCCTTTGCGATCCGTAAGCCCGCCGTCGCGGTGTTCTCGCTCGCGGACTATGTGGCGGCCGGCATCATGTCCGATGCGCAGGCCGACGCGCTGCGCCGGGCTGTCATCGAACGGAAGAACATCCTCGTTGCCGGCGGCACATCGACCGGCAAGACGACGCTGACAAACGCCCTTCTAGCCGAGGTCGCCCGCACCGGCGATCGTGTCGTCCTCATCGAGGATACGCGTGAACTGCAATGCGCCGCGCCCAACCTCGTGGCGCTACGCACCCGGGATGGGGTCGTCTCCCTGTCCGAGCTCGTCCGCTCCTCCCTTCGGCTGCGGCCCGACCGGATTCCGATCGGCGAGGTGCGCGGCGCCGAAGCGCTCGACCTGTTGAAGGCCTGGTCGACAGGCCATCCGGGCGGCATCGGCACCATCCATGCGGGCACGGCCATCGGCGCTCTGCGGCGCCTCGAGCAACTCATCCAGGAAGCCGTCGTCACCGTGCCGAGAGCGCTCATCGCCGAGACGATCGACGCGATCGCCGTGCTCTCGGGTCGAGGCTCGGCACGGCGGCTCGCCGAGCTCGTCCACGTCACCGGGCTCGGAACAGCCGGCGACTACGTCCTTGTCCCCACCATCACCTCCCCCGAACCCAATGGAGTCCCGCAATGACAATGACCCTGCGCGCCCGCGCGCGCCTCGCGGCGACCGCGCTCGCCACCTCGCTCACCTTCGTCATGACGAAAGCCGCCTATGCGGCCGGATCGTCCATGCCCTGGGAAGAGCCGCTGCAGCAGATCCTCGAATCCATCGAAGGGCCGGTCGCCAAGATCATCGCGGTGATCATCATCATCGTCACCGGCCTGACGCTCGCCTTCGGCGACACCTCCGGCGGCTTCAGGCGGCTGGTCCAGATCGTTTTCGGTCTCTCGATCGCCTTCGCGGCCAGCTCATTCTTCCCCTCCTTCTTCAGCTTCGGTGGCGGGGCCGTGATCTGATGGAAGAGGTTCCGGGTTTCTCCGCGCCCGTCCGTCGGGCTCTGACCGAGCCGATCCTGCTCGGCGGCGCCCCACGCTCAGTCGCCATCCTTAACGGCACGCTGGCCGCCGCGCTCGGCCTCGGCCTCCGCCTCTGGATCGTCGGCATCCTGCTCTTGGCGATCGGTCATCTGGCCGCCGTCTGGGCGGCGCGACGAGATCCGCTCTTCGTCGAGGTCGTACGCCGGCATCTGCGCATCCCCGCGCATCTCGGACTGTGAGGCGCGCGATGATGAACCTCGCAGAATATCGGCGTACCGGCGCCCGTCTCGCCGACTACCTTCCCTGGGCCGCGTTGGTCGGCGAGGGTGTCGTCCTCAACAAGGACGGCAGCTTCCAGCGCTCGGCCAAGTTCCGCGGACCCGATCTCGACAGTTCGGTGCCGGCCGAGCTGGTCGGCGTCGCTGCCCGGCTCAACAATGCGTTCAGGCGTCTGGGCTCACGATGGAGCATTTTCGTCGAGGCGCAGCGGCACGAGGCCGCGACCTATCCGAAGAGCACGTTCCCCGATGCCGCCTCGGCGCTGGTCGATGCCGAGCGCAAAGCCGATTTCGAGGAGGCGGGCAGCCATTTCGAGTCGAGCTACTTCCTCACCATCGTCTATCTGCCGCCGGCCGAGGAATCGGCGCGCGCCGAGACATGGCTCTACGAGGGCCGCGAGCGGACCGGGGTCAACCCCTGGGAGATCCTGCGCGGCTTCGTCGATCGCACCGATCGCGTGCTGGCGCTGCTCGACGGGTTCATGCCCGAATGCCGCTGGCTCGATGACGCGGAGGCGCTGACCTACCTGCATTCGACGATATCGACCAAGCGCCACCGGGTCCGCGTCCCCGAGACCCCAATGTATCTGGACGCGCTGCTCGCCGATCAGCCGCTCGCCGGCGGGCTGGAGCCGCGGCTGGGCGAGACACATCTGCGCATACTCACCATCGTCGGTTTTCCAGCCGAGACCACGCCCGGCATCCTCGACGAACTCAACCGTCTGGCCTTTCCCTATCGCTGGTCCACCCGCGCGATCCTGATGGACAAGACCGATGCCACACGGCTGGTGACGCGCATCCGCCGCCAATGGTTCGCCAAGCGCAAGTCCATCGCGGCGATCGTCAAGGAGGTGCTGACCAACGAAGCCTCCGTGCTGGTCGACACCGACGCGGCCAACAAGGCTGCCGACGCGGACCTCGCCCTCCAGGAGCTCGGCGCCGACTATGCTGGCGAGGCATATGTCACTGCGACCATCACCGTCTGGGATGCGAACGCACGGATCGCCGACGAAAAGCTGCGGCTGGTCGAGAAGGTCATCCAGGGCCGTGACTTCACCGGCATGATCGAGACCGTCAACGCGGTCGATGCCTGGCTCGGCACGCTGCCGGGCCACCTCTACGCCAATGTGCGCCAGCCACCCATCAGCACACTGAATCTCGCCCACATGATACCGCTCTCGGCGGTGTGGGCGGGGCCGGAACGGGACGAGCACTTCCAGGCACCCCCGCTGCTTTTCGGCAGAACGGAAGGCTCGACCCCGTTCCGGTTGTCGCTCCATGTCGGCGACGTCGGCCACACCCTCGTCGTCGGCCCGACCGGCGCGGGTAAGTCGGTGCTGCTGGCGCTCATGGCGCTCCCGTTCCGGCGCTACGAGCGCGCGCAGGTCTTCGTCTTCGACTTCGGCGGCTCGATCCGAACCGCCGCACTCGCCATGGGCGGTGATTGGCTCGATCTCGGCGGCGTACTCACCGAGGGGACAG
>JBFWQN010000627.1:0-3065 GCA_050249405.1 Hyphomicrobiaceae bacterium
GAGGTCAGGCCGATCGCCGGCGCCCTGGGCGCCGAGCTGTACGGCATCGACATGTCGCGCGATCTCGAGGACGACGTGGTGGGCGAGGTGCGCCAGGCCTTCCTCGACCATCTCGTGATCTTCCTGCGCGACCAGAAGGTGACGCCGCAGCAGAACGTGGCATTCGCCCGCAAGTTCGGCGAGCTGATCAAGTATCCGCAGCTCGACGGCCTGCCAGAAGCGCCGTTCATCACCGCGGTGGTCAAGCTCGAGAACGAGCGTCACAACTTCGGCGGCCTCTGGCACTCCGACACCACTTACCTGGAGATTCCGCCGATGGGTAGCATGCTGCTGGCGCGCGAGGTTCCGCCCTTTGGCGGCGATACCGTGTTCGCCAACCAGTACATGGCCTACGAGGCGCTGTCGGACGGGCTGAAGGCAACGCTCGACGGACTGATCGGGGTCAGCAGCTCGACCAAGGCGGAGGTCAGCAAGACGCGCGAGGACCGCCTGAAGGCGGCCGGCAAGGAAACCAAGCCGCTGACGGCCGAGCATCCCATCGTCCGCACCCATCCCGAGACCGGCCGCAAGGCGCTCTACACCTCGAGCGCACACACGTCCCACATCAAGGGATGGACCGAGCGGGAGAGCCTGGCGTTGCTGGAGTTCCTGTGGGAGCACCAGGTCCGGCCCGAGTTCACCTGCCGCTTCCGCTGGGAGACCGGCTCGCTCGCCTTCTGGGACAACCGCTGTGCGATGCACAACGCCATCAACGACTATCACGGCCATCGGCGGGTCATGCACCGCATCACGCTCGCGGGTGACAAGCCGCGATAGTCGCGTCTCTTTCCTCCCCCCGTCATACGGGGGAGGGTAGGGAGGGGGAGAGCAGCAGAGAAGATTGATGAAATCCTTGATCTGAAACTTGCTCGCCGCTCGACTGGGACTCGCCCCCTCCTGGCCTCCCCCGTATGACGGGGGAGGAACGATGAAGACCCGTTCCTGGAGAAGAGACCATGTCCGACCTCGGCGGCCTGCTGGCCGTTCTCGTCCTCGTCGTCGCCAACGGATTCTTCGTCGCCGCCGAATTCTCGCTCGTTGCCGTCCGTCGCAGCCGGGTGA
This sequence comes from Hyphomicrobiaceae bacterium, assembly GCA_050249405.1. Classification (GTDB taxonomy): domain Bacteria; phylum Pseudomonadota; class Alphaproteobacteria; order Rhizobiales; family Hyphomicrobiaceae. The sequence goes on from JBFWQN010000627.1 coordinate 1,102, forward strand.
GGGAGCTGGTTGCCGCCAAGCGGATGAACGCCAAGGCACTGGAGCACGCGCTCGACAGTCTCGACGCCAACCTCGCGGCCACTCAGCTCGGCATCACCATCTCGTCGCTGGCGCTGGGTTGGGTCGGCGAACCGGCGATCGCTCATCTGATCGAAGCGCCTCTCGCCCGGACGGTTGGCTCCTTTGCCGGCATCAGCGCCTATGCCATCGCCGTCGCGCTCTCGTTCGTCATCATCACGGCCCTGCACATCGTGCTGGGCGAACTCGCGCCCAAGAGCCTCGCCCTGCAGCGCAGCGAAAGGACGGCGCTCTGGGTCGTACGCCCGCTCGGTCTTTTCCGGTGGCTGCTGAGCCCGGCAATCACCGTGCTGAACGGCCTCGGCAACCTCGTCCTGCGTCTCTTCGGCCTGCAGCCAGGCACTGGCGAGGCCTCGCTGCATTCGGCCAGCGAGCTGAAGCTCATCGTCGCCCAAAGCCAGGATGCGGGCTTGCTGCAGGCGGCGCAGGAGGAGATCGTCCTGCGCACGCTCGACATCGGCAATCGGGCGATCGGCGAGATCATGACGCCGCGCACCGAGATCGACTGGATCGACATCAATGACGATCGCGAGGCGGCACGCCGGGTGGTGATCGAAAGCAGCCACGCCGAACTGCTGGTCGGGCGGGGCAGCATCGACGAGATCGTGGGCGTGGTCGCCAAGAAGGATCTTTTGGCCCAGGTGCTCGCCGGCCGGGAGCTCGATCCCGCCGCCGCGGTGGGCAAGCCGCTGCTGATCCATGAGGGCGTGCCGATCTTCAAGGTCCTGGAGCTCTTCAAGCAGGCGCCGGTGCGGGTGGCCGTCGTGGTCGACGAGTATGGCGGCCTCGAAGGCATCGTCACGCAGGCCGACCTCCTGGAAGCCCTGGCGGGCGACATGCCCGACGACGAGGGCGATACGCCCGACGTCGTCGAGCGCGACGACGGCTCGCTGCTGATCGACGGCATGGCGCCGGTGCACGCCGTGCTCGGCCGCCTCGGTCTCAGTCTGCGGCCCCATCATACGGGCTTCCACACCATTGCCGGCTTCGTCCTGGCCGAGCTCGGGCGGTTGCCCACGACCGGCGACGGCGTCAGCTACGACGGCTGGCGCTTCGAGGTCGTCGACATGGACGGTCGGCGGATCGACAAGCTGCTGGTGAGGCCCGAACCATCGGATGCTCAACTGGCGTGAGAAGCTCTGAGGTCGTCGACGGCGATCTTGGGGAACAGCAGGGGCGGCACGGCGATGCGTCGGCCGCCGGGTATCGCCGAAAGCGCATGTTTGCCGTCCTGCGGCCAAGGCACGGGGTCCGCGGCCTCGCCCAGGCTGCACAGGACTTTCTCCGCACTCGACGGCATGAAGGGCCAGGCGGCGAGGGCCGAGACGTGGACGAGGTTGATGCCGGTGTTGACAATGGTCGCCGCTCGCGGGGTGTCATCCTTGATGGCGGACCACGGGGCGGTCTCTGCGAGATAGGTGTTCGACAACCGCCAGATGGCGCGGACTTCCTCGGCAGCCTTGCGCAGCGCCAGGCTTTCGTGATGGCGGCGCAGGCGGGTCAAGTGCACGTCGAGTGAGTGGGCAAGCTGATGCTCGAGGGGACCAAGCTCGCCGGCCTCCGGCACGACGCCGTCGAAGCGCCCGACGGCAAACGTCAGGCAACGGTTGACGAGATTGCCGAAGACGTCGGCCAGGTCCTTGTTCACGCCGTTGACGAAGCGGGTGACGGTGAAATCGCTGTCGGCCGTCTCCGGCGCGTTGGCTGCCAGCCACCATCGCCAAGTGTCCGCCGGCAGGAGTGCCAAGGCCGCGTCGGTGAAGATGCCGTGGCTGGCGCTGGTCGAGAACTTGCCGCCTTCGAAGGTCAGCCAGTTGAAGCCCTTGATGGTGTCCACGAGCCTGAACGGCAGGCCCGATCCCAGCAATGTCGCCGGGAAGCTCACG
>JBFWQN010000628.1:0-3058 GCA_050249405.1 Hyphomicrobiaceae bacterium
TTCGGCGGCAATCCCGGCGATGGCGGCGTGTTGCGCGGCTCGATGCGCCATTCGGCATCGAGCAGCAGCTGGTCCAGGTCGACGGCGGCGCGTCCCGTCAGCCTGCCCAAGGGCGCCGATACGACGAGAGGGGCCGCGCGCAGCGCACCATCCGCCACGGTGAGGGCGACTTTTTGCGAGCCGAGGCTCACGCCCGCAGCCTGCAGCGCCAACTCGAGCTGAGTCCGCAGCGCGCCTGGGGGAATCTCGCCCTTCAGTGCCAGCACAGCCTCCGCCGCGGTGCCGACGGCGGCTGGAGTCCAACGCTCCAGACGGGCCTGGGCGAGGCTCGCCTCGCCCGATCCGGTCAGGGCTACCACGAGCCCGCGTGACGACAGCGCCGTGCTCTGCACCTCGATCCGTGCCGACAGCGTTCCGCTCGCCGAGGGTGAGGTGCCTGGCCGGGCAGACAGCCGCTCCAGCTTGATGCCGGCGAGGGCGCCTTTCGACATCAGATGTGCGCCAGCGGCGGCCTTCTCCAGCGAGAGCGTGGCCGTAGCCTTGCCGCCGAGCGCATTGCCGTCGGTGAGCCGGGCCTCGACGCGGCCGGGCTTTGCCGCAAGCTCCACTCGGGCGTCGGCGATCTCCAGGCCAGGGGCGACGGATAGGCGGGCCACATCGAAACGCAGCGCGCTGCCGGCAAACTGATCGGACAACGACAGATCGAGCGGGCTCTCGCTCCAGACGGAGCGTCGTGCCGGCGCCTCCCGAGCGCCGGGCCGCTGCGCCGACAGGAGCGCGAGGAGCCCGGACAGGCCCGCTTCGCCGAGCTTCAGCTGGCCGGAGATCCGGTTGGCATCCGCCGCGCTTTCGATCGTCATCGTCCCGGCGAGCATGCTGTTGGCGATTTTCAGGCCGGTGCTCGCGAGCTTGGCGACGGCGGCTTTCCGCTCGATGCGGATGCTGCCGGCCACCGGGCCGTCGAGGCTCGGCCGGGGGGACAATCCGGCGAGCGACAGACCGTCGGCGAGGTCGGCGAGCGAGAGCTCGGCCTCGCCATCCAATCCGAGCGAGCCCGAATCATCGATCGAAGCCCGGCCTTGGTAGGCTGCGGCGGTGCCGTTGCCATCGATGGTGGCCAGCACCGTCATGCCCGACCGCGGCGTGCCAATGCTGCGCACGCTCACGCGGGCGGGTCTGGCGCTGCGCTCGATCGCCCGGGACTGGCCGCCGAGGCTGCGGCCGATCAGACGCGGCACCTCCGGCCCCTCGATGGTCATCGCGACGTCGGTCTGCCGTTCGCGCCACGACGTGCCCGAGGCACCTAGCCGTAGAGTACCAGCCAGCCGGCTTGCAGCGAGGCTGCCATCAAGCGTCAACTCGAGGGTGTTGGGGCCCTTGAGCCCGACCTGCATGCGACCTGCCAGCCGCACGGGAACCACCAGGGCGGCGTTCTCCTCGCGCCGAACGAGGTCTGCCGGCAGTCCCGCCAGTCCGACGAGGGCGGCAAGCCCTTCTGCCGAATTCGCCGAGACCAGCCCGGTCAACACTCCCTTGGCGCCGGGGCGGGCGAGGCCCGCGATGTCGCCCTTCAGCTCGACGGCATAGCCCTCGCCCGAGGCGAGGCGCAACATGGGCATGGTCAATGCACCGTCGGCGATGCGCAGCTCGGCCAGCACGTCGGTGAAGGCCGAGCTGCCCAGCACCAGTCGATCGATGCGTAGCTTGACGGCGGCATTGCTCGAGGCAACGGCCTCGACGAGGGGGGACCGCTGCCCGGCGAAACCTGCGATGATCTCACTGAGCGCCCGTGCAGGATCGGTCTCCGCCTGAACTAGGCTCGACAAATCGAGCTCGGAGCCCTCGAGACTGAGCGAAATCTGGCGAGCCGGGCCGCCCCGCCAGCTGGCGTCGCCGGAGAGAACGCTGCGGCCGACCTCGATCGTCAGGCTGCGCCCGGCTAGCTCGCTGCGGCCGAGCGTGACATCGCCGACGAGGGCGAACGGTCCGTCGCGCTGAGGCAGCGGAATGGCGTGGCTCTTGCCAGCCCAGCCCGCGAAGCGGGCGAGGCTAGCCCCCCTGAGCGACAGCCTGCCGCTGTAGCCGAGGTCGGGCATGTCGCCCTTGAAGGTGCCGGATGCAGATAGCCGTGCGCCGCCGGGAAGCGCGGCAGACAGATTGCGCACCTCGAGCTGGCCATCGCTTTCCACAAGCGAGGCGGTGAGGCCGCTCACGATGTCGCCGCCGAGCGTGGCCTGCTCGATCTCCAGTGACGCCTCGGTACGCCCTCCACTCGCCAGCACGCGCGAGAGTGACGCTGCCACGCCCTGCGTCAGCTCGAGCGGCGTGCCGCCGGTCCCGGCGCCCGCGATGCGATCGAGATCGAGCCATTGCGACTTGAGCGCGACCGTTACAAGCGTGCGGCCCGTCCAATTCACCCGTGCGCTGCCCGTGGCGAGTTGGGGGCGACCGGCCTGCTCGAACGACAGCGACAGCTCGGATAGCGCAAAGCCTGACGTGTCGCCGCGGAGCTCGGCGCTCACGTCGAACTGGCTGGCCGCGTTGAGCGCGTCCGTCGTGCCCGGCTTCGCATCTCCGGATGCGCTCGCGGCCATCGCCGCCGGCAACGGCAGCTTCGCCGTGAGCGCGCCCGTCACCTTGATCTGGCCGAGTGGATCCGTTGCCAACCCATCGAGGCTGTAGCTGACGCCGCTCGCCGGGGCGCGCACCGTGCCCTTGAAACGAACGCTGCCGTCCTCGGCTGCCTGGGCGGTCGATAGTCGGATCTCGCGGGCGGCACCAGCGGACGAGAAGGCGGCGGAGAGCCGATAAGGGCCGTTCAGGGCCTGGGCGGACAACTCGCCGTCGATACGGTCGAAGGAGGCTCTCGGCACCGAATCGGCGCCGACGATGGTCACCGTTCCATCCGTTATGCGCACCGAGTCGAATGACACATGCGCGGGCGCGATCCCGGCCGGGCCGCGTTGGGCGAGGCTCGACCAGCTGCCCCCACCCTGGCCATCGAGCACCAGCGTGACGACCGGCTTCCTCAGCTCGATCTCGCTCGCCTCGAATTTCC
>JBFWQN010000629.1:0-3056 GCA_050249405.1 Hyphomicrobiaceae bacterium
CCGACATCGGCGCCAACTCCGGCCTGAAGCCCGACCCGCTCGTCGCCGAGCTGCCGAAGGCCTACACGCGCCTCGTGCAGATGCGCTCCGAGATCGCGCAGTTCCGCAACCTCATGGAGACGGAGCCGGGCATCGCGCCGTTCGTCGAGATCGCGGCCGCCGCGGTCGCCTCTGGCCGCCGCCCCGACCTCGCCGCCGCCGACGTGGCGCTGGCCCAGGCCCAGGAGCGCTACGACACCATCGTCAAGGGCCGATCGGAGGCGCTCGAGCGCGCCCGGGGCAAGCGCGCGGCGCTCGCCGAGCAGCGCGGCCACATCGCCGAGACGGAGCTGCGCACGCGCGAGGCCGCCGAGCATTATCTGTCGGCCGCGAAGGGCACGCCCGAGGCCGAGAAGGACGTGGCCGGCCGGCGCTTCGCCATGGCGGGCTCGGCGCTCGTCGTGCACGGCACGAGCTTCTTCGCCAACGACGACCTGCTCGAGGCGATCCGCCTCTTCCAGAAGGAGGCGCTGCCGCGGCTCGGAGAAGCCTCCCCTGCGACGGACGAGCAGCGCAAGACCATCGCCGCGACCATCGCCCTCGTCCTCGCCGAGCTCGGTGATGCCCAGACCCGCCTCGGCGGCCGGCTGCCCGGCATCGAGGGCGCGCGCATGATGGTCGACGCCCGCGCCACTTACGGCCGTGCGCTGAAATCCTTCGAGATCGGCGATTTTCCCGGTCTCGCGATGGACATTCTCGACCGGCGCTCCCAGCGCGACCTCGAGTTCGGCCGGCGTATCGTGAAGGACCGCGGCCGCGGCCACTTCGGCGAGGCCGTGAAGACGATGCGGCTGATCCTCTCCATCCAGAAGGGCAAGCCCGCCTTCGAGAGCGAGCTGCCGCGCACCGTGAACAACCTCGCCAATGCGCTGAAGGAGGCCTCGCGGCGGACCGAAGGCGAGGAGGGCGACCGCCAGATCGACGAGGCCATCGGTCTCTTCGAGACAGCCGCCGATCTGCTCGCCAAGCAGCGGTCTGAGCAGAACGTGCTCATCGCACGGGCGAACCTCGCGCACGCGCTGGCCCTGCGCGCCGAGCGCAAGCCTGGGCTCGCAGGCTCAGGTGACATCGCGCGAGCCAAGGCGCTTCTGGCCGCGCTCGATACCGACCTCGACCAGGGCAGGAACCCGCGGCTCTGGGCCATCGTCAAGCGCTATGAGGCCGAGTTGCATCGACTGATCGGCGAGCGCACGACCGACCGCGACCAGTCCTTCGCATCGCTCAAGGCGTCGTTCGAGCTGTTCCAGAAGATCCTGCCCGTCACCTCGCGCGAGACCGCACCCAACGACTGGGCCATGCTCTGCGCCGACATGGGCCATACGCTGGTCGCCGCATTGCCGCTGGTCGATGCCGCGAGCCGCGCCCGCTCCGCCGACAACGCCGTGAAGCTGTTCGGCGTGGCCCGTCCGTACCTCGTCGCCGGGGGCTTCGGCCAGGACCTGGAGCGTCTCGACGCAGCGCTGGAGAAGGCTCGTCCCGCCGTTCCAGCCGCGCCTGCGGCGCCCGCGAAGGGGCGCTGACCCATGCCGCGCCCTGCCGGGCAGCCGTTGATCCCCGCCTCCATGGCCTCGATGGTCGCGGCCTGCCGCGGTCGATGCTAAGCTGTCCACCAGCAGGAGACAGCACGGATCGGTCGCAACAGATGTCGGCACCCGCACTGATCAAGGTCGACAAGGCCACGTTCTACCGGTTCGTCGCGAACGCGCCGGAGGACGAGCGCTACGAGTACGTGCAGGGGCGGATCGTGCAGCAGCAGCAGGGTGGAACGAAGCGCCATGGCCGTGTTGCCGGGCGGATTGCGGAGATATGCCGGCGCCAGCTCGACGACTCGCGGTGGGAGGTGCTCGAAGGGCGCGGCGTGGAGACCTCGGCGACCATCCGATTCGGCGACGTCGTGATCGAGCCTACTGACGAGCCGGACGAGTCCATCGCCACATTGCGGCCCGCACTCGTTGTCGAGGTGCTGTCGCCGACGTCCGGCGAGCGCGACCTCACCACGAAGCCCGCCGAGTACACGAGCCTCGCCTCCCTCCAGGCCTACATCGTCGCGAGCCAGGAGGGGCCCGAGTGCCTCGTCTGGGTGCGCGACGCGGCTGGCACCTTCCCGCCCGACGGCGTCCGCGTCGCCGGGCGCGACGCCACGATCGCCATTCCTGCGCTCGGCCTCTCCATTCCTCTCGCCGACGTCTACCGCGGCATGTAGGGGACTGGCGCAGTCCGGCCGCAGCGGCTATTCGCTTACCCCAGATCGACCGTCCCGGGGCGCGCGTCCGGGGACCAGCGCCGGAACGGACCCAGATGCCCGAGACCGAGATCCGCCCTTTCACCATCAACTTCGGGCCGCAGCATCCGGCGGCGCACGGCGTGCTTCGCCTCGTGCTCGAGCTCGACGGCGAGGTGGTCGAGCGAGTCGATCCGCATATCGGACTGCTCCACCGCGGCACCGAGAAGCTGATCGAGGCCAAGACCTATCTGCAGGCCATCGGCTACTTCGACCGGCTCGACTACGTCGCGCCGATGAACCAGGAGCACGCCTTCTGCCTCGCGGCGGAGAAGCTGCTGGGAATCGAGGCCCCGCGGCGCGCGCAGCTGATCCGCGTGCTCTATTCCGAGATCGGGCGCATCCTCTCGCATCTCCTCAACGTCACGACGCAGGCCATGGACGTCGGCGCGCTGACACCCCCGCTCTGGGGCTTCGAGGAGCGCGAGAAGCTGATGGTCTTCTACGAGCGCGCCTCCGGCAGCCGGATGCACGCCAAGTACTTTCGTGTTGGTGGCGTGCACCAGGACCTCCCCCCGGAGCTCGTCCAGGACATCCACGACTGGTGCGATCCGTTCCTCAAGGTGTGCGACGACATCGAGGGACTGCTCACCGACAATCGCATCTTCAAGCAGCGCAACGTCGACATCGGCGTCGTCGCGCTGGACGATTGCCTCAGATGGGGCTTTTCCGGCGTCATGGTGCGCGGCTCGGGCGCCGCCTGGGACCTCAGGAAGTCGCAGCCCTACGAATGCTA
>JBFWQN010000630.1:0-3056 GCA_050249405.1 Hyphomicrobiaceae bacterium
TGTTGAAAGCTGGGGCCGATGATCGTGGCGCCGGATTCGAAGCGCATCAGCTCCTTGGCACCGATCGCGCCGAGCAGCGCCAGATAGAACGCCCGCGCCTTGTCGAGATCGTTGGTGCCCACTGTGACGTAGCCGATCATGGCAGCTCTCCTCGTCGTGATGCTGGAAGCGGCGTCCCGGATGTCCGTGCAGCGGATGGCTTACCGCAGATCGGCGAATGCCTCGCCGAGCCTTCCCACCGCATCCTCGAGTATCGGCCGCGGCGTGGCGAAATTGAAGCGGAGCCAGCCTTCGCCCCCCGGACCGAACTGCTGGCCTGGGCTCGCGAAGATGCGCGCTTTCTTGGCAACCCTCTCGGCAACGTCGCCCGGGGCAAGGCCAGTGCCACGGAAATCGACCCAGCCGAGATAGGTCGCATCGAGCCGCATCGAGCGGGCGCCCGGCGCAGCCGTCTCGATGCCGGCGTCGAGCAGGTCGCGATTGCGCTTGAGGTAGAGCAGCAGAGCGTCGAGCCACGCCTCGCCTGTGCGCCAGCCGGCTTCCGTCGCCACCATGCCGAACAGGTTGTAGGAGGCGACGCCGGCCGCAATGCAGCGTGCGTCGATCTTCTTTTTCATGGTGGCATTGGAGGTCACGCAGGCGCCGACATGCGCCCCCGCGAGATTGAAGGTCTTGGTCGCCGCCACACAGGTGATCAGCCGGTCGGCCGCCTCGGGCGCGGCGACCAGCGTCGGCGTGTGACGTGCCCCCGCGAAGACGAGATCGCAGTGGATCTCGTCCGAGACCAGGATCAGGTCGCGCTCGATGCAGACCTGTGCCAGCGCCTTCAGCTCTGCCGGCGACCAGCAGGTCCCACCCGGATTGTGCGGGCTGCACAGGAAAACGATCTTGGTGCGCGGCGTCAGGCTTGCCCTCAGCCGGTCGAGATCCATGACGTAGCGACCGTTCGCCAGAGCCAGCTCGCAGTCGAGGATGCGCCGGTCGTTGGCCGTCACGATGCGCCGGAAGGCATGGTAGGCGGGCGGAAACAGCACGACCTCGTCGCCCGGCTCCGTCACCGCCTGCAGGATGAGGCCGAGGCCCGAGACGATGCCGGGCGTAGGGGTCACCCAGGTGGGATCGATCGTGAGGCCGTGCCGCCTCCGCACCCAATCGGCGCAGGCCGCCGCCCAGGTGCCGGTGTCGGCGTAGTACCCGTGCGTCCCGCGCTCGACCTCCTCGCGCAAGGCCTGCGTGACGCCCGGCGGCGCCTGGAAATCCATGTCGGCGACCCACATCGGGATGCCGTCCGGCGACGAGATGCCGGAGAGCTTCGCCATGTTGTCCCACTTCGACGAGTGCGTGCCGCGGCGCTGGATGATGCGGTCGAAGTCGAGCATGCGGGGGAGGCTCCGGATGGTGATGGGACAGGGCGTAGGGTGGCGGATCGTAGGGCGAAGGCCGCCGGGTGGGAAGTCCGGCATCGCCGGCACGCACCGCACAGTGCTGTCTCGCGGATCGCCGGGCCACGGCACGCCCGCCTGCAGTGCTCATGCACGCGCTGCATCGAGACGATAGCCAATCGGCATTTCAGGGCGGGCCGGCCGATCGTTAGTTGTCTGAGGGCCGGCGCAAGATGCATGGGCCGGTGCCGCCGAGAGACCCGTGCGGCGTCCCGAAACATCATGCGAAAGACAGCACAATGCGCAACATGCTCATGAAGACCGTCACCGCTGCCGCAATCGGCGCGCTCGTGGCCCTGTCGCCCGCACTCGCCCAGCAGAAGGCCTTCGACAGCAAGAAGTTCTTCGACGAGCTCAGCGCCCGCAGCGTGAGCATGCCCCAGGGCTTCGACAGCAAGAAATTCTTCGACGACCTCGCGGCGACCAGCGTCAGCTCCGGCAAGAAATTCGACTCGAAGACATTCTTCGACGAGTTGCAGAGCCGCGGCGTGAAGGTTCCCGCCGGTTTCGACGGCAAGAAGTTCTTCGATGAGATTTCCTCCACCGGCTCTGCCATGCCGCCGATGGTCGAGACCAAGTGAGCTGCGGCGGAAGCGTCGCACCCCGGCACGGCTCGCGCCCGCCCGAGGCGCGAGCAAGGCCCCGAAGGCGAGCTTCCGGGCTTCCGAGGCATCGATAGCGATTGGCGGATGTGCGAGATGATCGGCCGGCTGACTCACGCGGCGACCGCCGCGCTTCTCCTCGTCACCGTTCCCTATGCCTCGGCGCCCTGCGCGGCGGGCGAGCCCGCCCGGCCGCAGGCCATACCGTCCGTGACCATGCACGGCGCGATGGGCCTCCTTCCCCAGGCGTCGTTCGCCGACGTGCTGGCGCAGGTCATCCCGTCGGTCGTCACGATCCGCGTGACGAGCGTCGTGCCGGTGCCCGTCGAGATCAAACCCGGCGACTCTGCTGAGGTCGATCGCCCCCCGAGAACACGGACCGCACGCTCCGGCGGCTCCGGCGTCATCATCGATGCAGCGAAAGGGCATATCCTCACCAATAACCACGTCATCGACGGCGCCGTCGCCATCGAGATCGTGCTGTCCGACGGACGCCTGATGCCGGCGCGCCTCGTCGGTCGCGACATCGGCACCGATCTCGCCGTCGTCGAGGTCGAGGATCGCCGGCTCGCGGCACTGCCCCTTGGAAACTCGGACACGGTTCGGGTGGGCGACGTCGTCCTTGCCATCGGCAATCCGTTCGGCCTCGAAGGCACGGCCACCATGGGCATCGTCAGTGCCAGCATGCGCACCAACATCGGCCACGAGGCCTTCGAGGATTTCTTCCAGATCGATGCCGTCATCAACCCCGGCAACTCGGGAGGCGCGCTCGTCAACACGCGGGGCGAGCTCGTCGGCATCAATACGGCGACGGCCGGCACGGCGGGCAACGTCGGCATCGGCTTCGCGATCCCGATCAACATGGCGCGCACGGTGAAGGACGAGATCGTCCGTCATGGCCGGATGCAGCGCGGGGCGCTCGGCCTCATTGCCGAGGATCTCACCTACGAGCGGGCCGCCACGCTCATGTCCGGCACCAACCGCGGCGCACTGGTAACGGCCGTCGTTCCAG
>JBFWQN010000631.1:0-3053 GCA_050249405.1 Hyphomicrobiaceae bacterium
GACGGGTGCCGCGCGATCATGGCCTGCTGCGCCTACTGGGTGCCTACCAGAAACGGGTCGAGCCCATCAGTGACGGGACTTTCTCCTCGTCGCGGTTCATACCGCCGGCCGCCGCGCCACCAGCAGCCGCGACGAGACCCGCGAGCGAGACCGCAGCCGCGAGGAACGCTGCCAGCACGCTCGATTTGCGAGCCGACTCGGCCGCATCCCGAGCCGTCGTGATCGCCTCGTTCTTGGCATTCAGAGCCGAGGTGAAGACCTCGTCGACGCGTTTCGCCGCGTCCTCCTGGGACATGCCCGTTTGGCTCGCGACGAGACTGGCGAGGTAGCTGCGGTCGCTCGGGTCCAGGCGATCATTATAGACGGACTGGGCGAGGATATGCGCGGCCTCTGCCGCCGCTGCGGCGCGATCCTGCGGCGGGCTTGCAGCATTGGGAGCATTGGGCTGCGGTGTCGCTCCAGGCGCCGCTGCGGCTCGGCGAAACAGCCGGTCGGCATAGTAGGCGAGGGCGTTCTGCACGCTCACACGGCTCTCCGGCGTGGCCGTTGCCTGACCTGCGGCCTGTCCCGCCGCCTGTCCCGCAACCTGCCCCACGGTCTGAACCGCGGCGCCGGCCGCATCGGCGACTTTGGACGTGATTGCCGATGCCGTGCTGGCGAGGAGGTACGCCCCGACCAGCGTGCCCACGGCCCAAACCAGAAACCCGTGCGCTCCATCGCGGAAATGGCGCTCGTGCGCCGTCAGGCTGATCGCACGCCGCATGCGGCCGGTGACGTAGCCGCCGGCATAGAAGCTCGCAATGTGAACGAGAGCGAACCACAGCCCAGCGACGATCGCGAACGTCGTGCCGGATACGCCGGCGAACGGGCGGGCCGAGGTCAGCGAGAGCCCCAGTGCAGCGCCGAAGCCGGCAAACAGCACGGAGATGGCGGCCGCCCCTGCGGCACCTGCGAGAACAGCACCCCAGTCGATCGACCGGGCCTGCATCTCGACCTCGATTTCTTGCGCAGCCATGGGTCACCTCAATCCGAGCAAGGAAAGAAGCGCGAGCACGACCACGATGAGGCCGACGAGGTAGATTATTCCATTCATGTCACATTCTCCGACGGTTCCTTCATCGGAACTGAACGGCGATGCGGGCTGGACGTTCCGTATTGGCGACAAGCGCGTCGGGTGGACGAGGCCCGGCAGGCCCTTTAAGGAAGCGACCATGAGGGGCTCGCCGAGGCCTCGACAGTCTCACCGCCCAAGGACACACCTTCATGGCAGACACGCAGACGGCCGCGTACCGCGCCTCGCTGAAGGACATGGCGAACGCCATCCGCGCGCTTTCCATAGATGCGGTCGAGAAGGCGAAGTCCGGTCATCCCGGCATGCCGATGGGCATGGCAGACGTGGCGACGGTGCTCTTCGCCGAGGCCATGAAGCTCGATGCCTCGCATCCGGACTGGCCGGACCGCGACCGCTTCGTGCTGTCGGCCGGACACGGCTCGATGCTGCTCTACGCGCTGTTGCACCTCACCGGCACGCCGGGCATGACGATCGACGAGATCAAGAATTTCCGCCAGCTCGGCGCCAAGACGGCGGGGCATCCCGAGCTCGGCCATGCGCCCGGCATCGAGACGACGACCGGGCCGCTCGGCCAGGGGCTCGGCAACGCCGTCGGCATGGCCATCGCCGAGCGTATTCTCAACGCCCGCTACGGCGACGGCATCATCGATCATCGTACCTGGGTGATCGCCGGCGACGGATGCCTGATGGAGGGCATCAGCCAGGAGGCGATCTCGCTCGCCGGCCACCTGCGCCTCGGCAAGCTGATCGTGCTCTTCGACGACAATGGCATCTCGATCGACGGCCCGACCAGCCTGACGACGAGCGAGGACCAGATCGCGCGATTCCGGGCCTCCGGCTGGGCCACGGCGGCCATCGACGGGCACGATACTGCAGCCATCTCGAAGGCTCTCGCGGCGGCTCGGGCCGACACGTCGAAGCCGTGGCTGATCGCCTGCAAGACGCGCATCGGGTTCGGCGCGCCGACGAAGGAGGGCAAAGCCTCCTCGCACGGCTCGCCACTCGGCCCCGACGAGATCAAGGGCGCACGCGAGAGGATCGGCTGGCCGCACGCGCCGTTCGAGATACCGGACGCCGTTCGCCACGCATGGGCCGAGGCCGGAGCGCGCAGTGCAGGCGCTCGCGCAGAGTGGGAGGCCCGTTTCGCCAGGCTCGACGCTCAGAGGCGCGAGGCGCTGCTGCATCCGGCGGGTGCAGTCGCGGCCGCCATCGAGGCCGCCGTTCGCGGCCTCAAGCAGGCCGCTGCGGCGGAGACCGGACAGAAGGCCACCCGGGTTTGGTCGGAGCTCACGCTCGAGAAGCTCACGGCCGCCTGCCCGGCGCTCGTCGGCGGGTCGGCGGATCTCACGGGCTCGAACAACACGAAAGCCAAGGCGCAGGCCGTTATCAAGGCCGGCGACTTCTCGGGCTCCTACATCCATTACGGCGTGCGCGAGCACGCCATGGCCGCCGCGATGAACGGCATGGCGCTGCACGGCGGGATCATCCCCTACGGCGGCACGTTCATGGCCTTCACCGATTATTGCCGCCCGGCGATCCGGTTGTCGGCGCTGATGGGCCAGCGCGTCATCTATGTGATGACGCACGATTCGATCGGTCTCGGCGAGGACGGGCCAACCCATCAGCCGGTCGAGCATCTGGCGGCGCTGCGCGCCATTCCGAACCTCTACGTCCTCCGTCCGGCCGACGGCGTCGAGACGGTCGAGTGCTGGGCGCTCGCCGTGGCGCCGGGCGCTACGCCCTCGATCCTGGCGCTGACGCGGCAGAACGTGCCGAACCTGCGGACCACCCACACCGACGAGAACCTGTGTGCGAAGGGCGGCTACGTGTTGCGGGAGGCGCAGGGCAAGCGCGACGTGACACTGCTCGCAACGGGCTCGGAGGTGGGGCTCGCCGTGGCGGCCGCCGAGGCGCTGGCAAAGGACGGCATCCGTGCCGCCGTGGTCTCCCTGCCGAGCTTCGAGCTCTTCCGAAAGCAGCC
>JBFWQN010000632.1:0-3047 GCA_050249405.1 Hyphomicrobiaceae bacterium
CCGTCGCCGTTACCGTGCTCTCCCATGCCGTTCTCGCCATTGCCATTGGTGCCGTCGTCCGGGATGCGCTCGACCGAGACCACCTTCTCGTCGGCATCCGTGCGGAAGATGCGAACACCCTGCGTGTTGCGGCCGGCAATGCGCACCTCGTCCACCGGCGTGCGGATGAGCTGGCCTGCATCCGTCACGAGCATGATCTGGTCGGACTGCTCGATCGGGAACGAGGCGACCAGCGGGCCGTTGCGATCGTTCACCACCATCGCGGCGATGCCTTTGCCGCCGCGACCGGAGATACGGTACTCGTAGGAGGACGTCCGCTTGCCGTAGCCGCGCTGCGACACGGTGAGGATGAACTGCTCACGACCGCCGAGCTCGGCATACCGCTCGGGCGTGAGCTCTGCGGTGCCGCTCGCGGCCTCCCCGCCCTCCTCCTGCTCCACGGCAGCCTCGACCGGACTTTCGATCTCGGGCTCACCCGTTTGCGCACGCCGTATGGAGGCAGCCTGCTTGACATAGGCCGACCGCTCGTCGGGCGTCGCATCGACGTGGTGCAGGATCGCCATCGAGATGACCGTGTCGCCGCCCTCGAGGCGAACGCCCCGCACGCCCGTCGAATCGCGCCCCTTGAACACCCGCACATCCTCGACGGCAAAGCGGATGGCTTGGCCGTGCGCCGTGGTCAGCAGCACGTCGTTGTCGGGACGGCAGATCTCGACGCCGATGATGCGATCACCCTCGTCGAGCTTCATCGCGATCTTGCCGTTGCGATTGATGCTCTCGAAGTCCGTCAGGCTGTTGCGGCGCACGTTGCCGCTCATCGTCGCGAACATCAGCTCGAGGCTCGCCCAGGTCTCGGTGTCCTCCGGCAGCGGCAGAATAGTCGTGATCACCTCGCCGTCCTCGAGCGGCAGCAGATTGACCAGTGCCTTGCCCTGGGACTGCGGCGTGCCGGCCGGCAGGCGCCAGACCTTCATGCGGTAGCACATGCCGCGCGACGAGAAGAACAGCACGGGCGTGTGCGTGGAGGCCAGGAAGAGCTGCGTGACCACGTCCTCGTCGCGAGTCGACATGCCGGAGCGGCCCTTGCCGCCGCGCCGCTGCGCCCGGTAGGTCGAGAGCGGCACCCGCTTGATGTAGCCTTTGAGGCTGACGGTAACGACGCAGTCCTCGCGCTGAATCAGATCCTCGTCCTCGAGGTCGCCCTCGACGTCGAGAATCTCGGTGACACGCGGCGTTGCGAACTCCGACTTGATGTCGGACAGCTCGCCCTTGATGATGTCGACGATGCGCACCCGCGACGACAGGATTTCGAGATAGTCCTTGATCTCTTCGGCGAGCTTCTTCAACTCGTCGCCGATCTCGTCCCGGCCGAGAGCCGTGAGCCGCGACAATGTCAGCGCGAGGATGGCGGTCGCCTGCTCCTCGGAGAGCTTGTAGGTGCCATCCTCCGCCAGCTTGTGGCGCGGATCAGCGATGAGGTCGATCAGGGGCGCCATGTCTTTCGCCGGCCAGGCGCGTGCCATCAGACCGACCTTGGCGTCGGCAGGGCTCGCCGACGAGCGGATGAGACGGATCACCTCGTCGATGTTGGCGACCGCGATCGCCAGACCGACCAAGGTATGCGCGCGGTTGCGTGCCTTCTTCAGCAGGTACTTCGTTCGCTTGGAGACCACCTCCTCGCGGAACGTCGTGAAGGCCTGGATGAAGTCGCGCAGATTGAGGCTCTCGGGCCGTCCGCCGTTGAGCGCGATCAAGTTGGCGCCGAAGGTCGACTGCAGGTCCGAGAACCGCCAGAGCTGATTGAGCACGACGTCCGACATCGCGTCGCGCTTGAGCTCGATGACGACGCGCACGCCCTCACGGCTCGACTCGTCCCAGACGTTGGCGATCCCCTCGATCCGCTTCTCGCGGACAAGCTCGGCGATCTTCTCGATCATCACCTTCTTGTTGATCTGGTAGGGAATCGACGTGACGACGAGGGCCTCGCGATCCTTCCGGATCTGCTCGGTGTGCACCTTGGCCCGCATGATGATCGAGCCGCGACTCTTGTGATAGGCATTGAGGATGCCGCCGCGGCCGAGAATGGTGCCGCCCGTCGGAAAATCCGGGCCGGGAACGATCTGGCAAAGCTCCTCGAGCGTAATCTCCGGGTTCTCGAGCATCGCCATGCACGCGTCGATGACCTCGCCGAGATTGTGCGGCGGGATGTTCGTCGCCATGCCGACCGCGATGCCGCCGGCGCCATTGACGAGCAGGTTGGGGAACTTGGCCGGCAGGACGACCGGCTCCTCCTCCGAGCCGTCGTAGTTCTCGTTGAAATCGACCGTCTCCTTGTCGAGATCGTCGACGAGGTACTGCGTGACCTTGGCGAGACGGCATTCGGTATACCGGTAGGCCGCCGGCGGATCGCCGTCCATCGAGCCGAAATTGCCCTGTCCATCCACGAGCGGCAGGCGCAGCGACCAATCCTGCGCCATGCGCACCAGCGCGTCGTAGATCGCCATGTCGCCGTGCGGATGGTACTTGGCCATCACGTCGCCGACCACGCGGGCCGACTTCACGTACTTCGAGTTCCAGTTGAGACCCATCTCGCGCATGGCGTAGAGGATGCGCCGGTGCACGGGCTTCAAGCCGTCGCGCACGTCGGGGAGCGCACGCGAGACGATCACGCTCATCGCGTAATCGAGATAGCTCCGTCGCATCTCGTCGGAGATGGTCACGGGGCGGATGTCGTTCGGGCCCTTCGGCAGCTCGCCTTCGCCGCCACCGCTCGTCGTATCGTCGTCAGCCACGCGCTGGATCTTCCTTCAGAGCTGGTGCGCCGGACGCTGTCGACAACCGGCAGCCGCGCCTCGAGCTCGGGCTCGGCGCGTTCAAGCGACAATTCACGCCTAGATAGCGGAGCCGGCGCCGCGCCGCAACGCGCGCGCGGACCTCCCTGGCGCCATGCGAGGCCTGTCCTCAGGGGAGGCCGCCCTCGCCGCGGGTGGCCCGAGGACGGACGCGGTTTTTCTCATCTGTGGCATTCGGTCCCAGAGTCTGCCTTG
>JBFWQN010000633.1:0-3047 GCA_050249405.1 Hyphomicrobiaceae bacterium
GCTCTTCCGATCTCGCGCCCTCGATGCCACTGGTGATGGTGTGGACGCCCTTGCCGCTGCCGAAGGTCGAGAGCCAGCCGAGGCCCATGGCCTCGATGGACGCGCCCTCGGGCTCGCGGCCGACGTGGGTCTCGGGACCGGCGCCGTGCGCCTTGCCGAAGGTGTGGCCGCCAGCGACGAGCGCGACCGTCTCCTCGTCGTTCATGGCCATGCGGGCGAACGTCTCGCGCACGTCACGCCCAGAGGCGACCGGGTCGGGATTGCCGTTCGGCCCCTGCGGATTGACGTAGATGAGACCCATCTGCACGGCGCCGAGCGGGTTGTCGAGCTGGCGGTCGCCGCTGTAGCGCTTGTCGCCGAGCCAGGTCGTCTCGCTGCCCCAGTAGATGTCCTCCTGTGGCTCCCAGGTGTCGGCACGGCCGCCGCCGAAGCCGAAGGTCTTGCCGCCCATGGACTCGATGGCGACGTTGCCGGCGAGCAGCATCAGGTCGGCCCACGAGATGCGGTTGCCGTATTTCTTCTTGATCGGCCAGAGCAGCCTTCGGGCCTTGTCGAGGTTGCCGTTGTCGGGCCAGCTGTTGAGCGGCGCGAAGCGCTGGCCGCCCGTCGAGCCGCCGCCGCGGCCGTCGGCGATGCGATAGGTGCCGGCGCTGTGCCAGGCCATGCGGATGAAGAGACCGCCGTAATGGCCCCAGTCGGCCGGCCACCACTCCTGCGAGTCCGTCATCAGCTTGGTGAGATCGGCCTTCAGCGCCGCATAGTCGAGCTTCTTGAACTCCGCCGCGTAGTCGAAGCCTTTGCCCATCGGATCGGATTTCGCCGAATGCTGATGGAGGATCGAGAGATTCAACTGGTTGGGCCACCAGTCGCGGTTCGACATGCCCCCAGCCGCCGTGTGCTTGAGGGGACCGCCCGAGAAGGGGCACTTGGCTTCGCTCGACATGGTCTCTCCGATCGTGTTCAGCTACTTGTCCCGTACCGCAGACGGGGTCGCCGGTGCCCAAAAGTGGTCCAGCTTCCTCGTCGAGGCAATGATGAAGGGGCGGCAGCCCGCCCTGTCCCGCGGATCGGGACGCTTCGTCATTGCCACCTGCTCCTCGCTCGAGCCCAGAGCCCAGCCGGCGGAGGCCATCAGCCTGCGCATCGGCTCGATTGCGAGCCGCGTTGCTGGGCAGGGCCGAAGCCGGCACGCCGGTGTCGAGGACATCGACGCGGACGGCTAATTTAGAATTATTCTAAACTGGGACAGCCGTCCAGTGGCTGGGGCGTTTCAATCGTCACAGCGCTGCCTCAGGTCAGCGGGCCCACAGGTCCCGCACGCTCGGGCGCGGGACCGGCGTCATGGTGGCACCGGGATAGTCCCGGTTCAATACCCTTCGCGCAGAAGCGGGAAAGCAGGGAAAGGGCCCGGGCGCAGGATCGGCGTCGTCTTCGTCACATAGCTCCGGTCGAGCTCCGCGAATGATGTGACACCGAGCAGGCCGAGCGTGGAGATGATCTCGGTCTCCAGGATTTCCAGCATGCGCACGACGCCGGCCTCGCCGCCCGCCGCCAGGGCGAGGCCCTGCAGACGTCCGATGCCGACCGCGTCGGCACCGAGGGCCATCGCCTTGACGATGTCGGTGCCACGATAGAAGCCACCGTCGACGACCACTTTCGCACTGCCCTTCAGCGCATCGACCACCTCGGGCAGAACCTCGATGCCGCCGAGCCCGTGGTCGAGCTGCCGTCCGCCATGGTTCGACACGTAGACCACCTCGATGCCGTGATCTACCGCGATACGGGCGTCCTCGGCCGTGGCGATCCCCTTGAGAATCAGCGGCAGCTTGCATTTGCGACGGATGCGCTTGATGTCATCCCAGGAGAACGCGGCCTGGAACGGATCACCGTGGCCGGAGCCGCCCGAGGCCCGCCGCGCCGTCGGCTTGTAGCGCTTGGCAAGGTCGCGCTCGCGGCGGCCGTAGTAGTCGAGGTCGACGGTGAGCGCGACGCCGGCATAGCCGCACTCGACGGCCGTCGCGATCCGGCTATCCACCCAGTCGGCGTCGCCACGCACATAGAGCTGGAAGAATTTCGGATAGTCGGGAACGGCCTTCGCCACCTCCTCGAGGCCCGGCTTGGCGACCGAGCTCAGCATGTGCATGACGCCGAAGGCGCGTGCCGCGCGGCTCGGGCCGAGCACGCCGTCCTTGTGCATGTCCTGCAGCGAGCCGATGGGCGCGAGGATCACCGGAAGCCGCAGATCGTGTCCGAGAAAGCTGGTCCGGGTCGAGACATTCGACACGTTGCGCAGCACACGCGGGCGAAATGCGAGGCTGTCGATGCCGAGGCGGTTGCGGTCGAAGGTCGTCTCGGTCTCGCCCGCCCCCATCAGGTAGTCCCACGTCTCCTTGGTGAGCGCTGCCTGGGCGGGCTTGACGAGCTCGTGCAGGACCTCGAAATCGGGCTTGTCCATCGGCATTCCTCGGGTTCGGCGTGTCTCGTGCCGGCGGGCTCGATAGCCCCCCGGGTTGGCGGGTGCAAGCGGAATGGCAGGGCGCGGAGCCGAGCGCTCAGTAGGCGACGCGGAAACGGCCGAGCACGGCGACCGGATGGTCGATTCCGAGTCCCGGCGCATCGCCGAGGTCGGCCATGCCGTCCGAGATGCGGCCGAGTGCACCCGCGATCTCGGAGCGCAACGGGTTGGGATTGGAATCGATCTCAAGCATGCCGTCGCCGCCGACGGCCGCGAGCAGATGGCCCGAGGCGACGAGGCCGATCCCGCCTCCGAGATAGTGCGGGCAGAAGCGACGGCCGGCGGCGAGGATGCGCCGAGCCACCGGCAGCGTCGCAGAAAGGCCGCCCCACTTGGCGAGATCGGGCTGCACCACGCCGAGCGCGCCGCTGGTCAGCGCCGCATCGAAGCCCGCGTCTCCCATCACGTTCTCGCCTGCGGCAAGGGGAATGGCCGTCGCCTCGGCGAGCCGGCGCCACTCGCTCCACGGCCGGTCGGCGCGCAGCGGCTCCTCGAGCCAGCCGAGACCGAATTCGGCCAGCACCGGGACCAT